>NYTD01000197.1 GCA_002683315.1 Deltaproteobacteria bacterium
ACAAGAACCTACACAAGAACCTACACAAGAACCTACACAAGAACCTACACAAGAACCTACACAAGAACCTACACAAGAACCAAGCGGACCTGGTTCCAGTCGTCCTGTTGATCTCAAAGAAGAGGGTTGTGCAGGTTCACCATTATGGCTCTTGCTCCTCTTTTTAGGAAGAAGAAAACGTGCGACCTAATTTTTTGATCGTTGGTGCTCCAAAGTGTGGAACCACAGCCATGTGGAAATATCTTCAGCAACACCCAGATATTTTCTTAAGTCCACGAAAAGATATGCATTACTTCGGTTCTGATCTAGATTTTCGTGTTCGAACACGATTCTCAAAGAAGGAATATGAAGACTTTTTCTCAGATGCAAAAGAGAAAGCACGAGGAGAGGCTTCAGTTTGGTATCTGTTTTCCAAACATGCTGCAGAAGAAATCCACGCATACGATCCAAATATGAAGATCATCATCATGCTCCGCGATCCGATTCCCTTGATGTATGCACACTATACCCAAATGCGACTCAATGCTCTTGGCGATGAAGACATCACAACGTTTGAAGAAGCCCTTGCTGCTGAGGCAGCAAGAAAAAGAGGACAGCGTATTCCCAAGCATAATACGTTACCTTCCGCACTTTTCTATACAGAAATCGGACGACTCTCGATTCAGATTCAACGCTATTTGGATGTCTTTCCCCGTGAACAAATCCTATTCTTGTTTCAAGAAGACATGGGAAAAAATATGGAGGAGGTATATCGTCAAACACTGGAATTTCTTGATGTTGATCTCAATCATCAAACCTCTTTTGAACGTGTCAACACACACAAAGAAATTCGATCAGAGTGGATTCGGACACTGATTGGTGCTACCCCTCAATCCATCAAGTCCCTGCTCTCTTCCAAGAGAAGAGTGAAAGTGAGTCGATGGCTTCGACGTGTCAATATGAAACATGCACAACGTCCCAATCTTGATCCCAAGCTAGAAAGAAAACTCAGACTAGAGTTTTCTTCCGAAATAGATGCTTTATCGGCAGTTATCGGAAGAAACTTAGAGCATTGGAAGCACAGAGAACTTTGACAATCTATCAACAAAAGGTCTTTGTATTTTGACGAACGTCTAAAGAAAAGAGAGAATGAATCATCACCGCCCCCATGGAGCATAATATGTATTCATCTTTACTTTTCGCAAGTTTTTTTGCTTGCTCTCAGTCTTTTGACGAAAAAGGCAGCGAAGTTAATGTCGACACTGCAACAGAAGAACCAGCTGGAGAACCTTCAGAGCCCTCAGAACCATCTCAACCCGAAACAAATCCTGCTGATGTAGATTCTGACGGCGATGGATTCACAGAAAATGAAGGCGATTGCGATGACAGCGATGAAGACCTTAATCCCGAAGATTTAGACAACGACGGATACTCTACCTGTGAAGGAGACTGTAACGATGTAAATGACAGCATCTATCCTGGTGCTGAAGAAGTATACTACAACGAAACCGATGAAAACTGCGATCCCAGTGACGAATTTGATGCAGACGGTGACGGATTCGATTCTGCCGTAGAAACCAATAGTGGTCAAGATTGCGATGACACCAATGCAAATGTAAACCCAGATGCTTCTGAAGATCCCTCCGATGGTGTCGATACCAACTGTGATGGTGTTGGAGATGCTCGATTCCAGCTCGGATATGTAGACGAGTATTGTATTGACTGTGCAGGCCCAAGTGGAATCGCAACAGACTCTGCTGGACAGGTTCACGTTGTATATGAAGATGCAGGCCAGCTCTGGTATCGATACCTTCAAAATGAATTTGGTTCATGGTCCAACTATGAAACAATCGATACCGATCCAAGCCGTGATGCAGCATATGTCGATGATGTTCACTATGGACTTGATGTACAGGTCGATGCTGCGGATTTTGTTCAGGTAGCGTACATTTCATCGGGAAATACCGATACTTCTTTGTATTACACATATCGCGATCCAAACTCTCAAAACTGGTCAGAAGAATTTATCGTTGATGGATATACCGCAGACACAAGCGATGATTTTGACGATACTTCTGTCGGATATCAAGTAGAGATGGCCATCGATTCTCAAAATCTGCCAGTGTTTGCGTATTTCAATGAAACACAGTATCTTCCATACCTCTTTGATTTTACCGATGACATCATTGGATTTGCGACTGGTTCAAACGGAATCTATATCCCACTCGATACATTCTGGCCTGGTAGTCCAAACAGCAACATGTACAGTGGAACCCACATTTCACTCGCCCAAGACGGTGGTAACAATACCCATGTTGTGTATTACAACTACAACCCAACGATTATTGTCGGAAGCATTGAAAATCAATACACCAAGATTCCGGACCTCTCCACCAACTCAGGTGTTGGTCTTATCTCAGATCCAACCAGTTTCATCAGCAGTGGAAACATCTGCTGGCCGGGCAATAGCGTCTCTGAGGGTACTGATGCAACACACAACAGTGTCGCCATCAATGGAAATAACCTTTGTGTCGCATACAAAGAAGAAAATACGGCAAACTTACACATGACCTGTAAGCCTATTTCTGGTTCTTGTTCCTCTGGATGGACCACAGAAATCGTAGATAGTCAAGGAAGTGTGGGTGATTTTGCGACACTCGAGTTCAATAGCCTCGGTCAGCCATACATCGCATATCAAGATATCCTCACCAAAGAACTTCGCGTGGCCACCAAAGAAAATGGCGTGTGGGAAGTCATGGTCGTAGATGATGCGTCCAACACCGGTGCATTTGCAGATATGACCATAGACAACAATGACGTGGTTCATATCTCCTATCTTGAAAAGGGAACCAAGGGACTTCTCAAGTACGCTTGGGGTCAATAGTCTCTTCTTGGATTCTTCGATAAAGCAAAGGCCGCATATGCGGCCTTCTTTATTTTCTAAGCATCACCCATCCGCTTGAAATGTTTTATTTTTGTATGCCAAAGCTGATGCTTTCTTTCCCCACTGCTTGAGATTCTTACTCCACAACATATCCCCATCGAAAGAAAAGCACTCTACAAAACCACCTTTACTGACACAAATACCTTGATCGATCACCATAAGAGAAGCACGACCTATTCCATTTGTCTGCACCGACCAAAGAGTTTGCCCCGTCTCTTTTTCAATGCAAAACAATCGTTTTGCATTGGCACTCGCAAAAACAAATTGTTCGTGCACGGCAAGTGCCACCCAAGAATGACCTCCAAGAGGCATATCATTGTGCCAGCAAACCTCTCCCGTTTGCGCATTGAGGCCAATAACGGATGCCTCAAGACCAATGATGACTGTTTCAGACTTGGACATGTTCATCTCCTAATATTGGAGCAAGTACAGACTCGTTGATCAATGCGTGAATCGCTTGCATATCATTTTTTTGCTTTGCAGACGCAGTCCCTAATTCTCGCTTCCACAATCGAGCACCTGGTCGATGTGCAAAAAGCTGAAGCATATGTCTTGTAATGGACATGAGTTTGGTTCCCTCTCTCATAGATTTCTCCATATATGGAATCATCTGTTCCAACACCTCAAGCCTTGTGAGTCCAAGATCCTCACTACCGAAAAACTGAGAATCTACAGTAGAGAATAACCAAGGGTTATCATATGCTGCCCGACCAAGCATCACAGCATCTACATACTGGAGATGTTCTTTCATTTGATGATGCGTTTTTATCTCCCCGTTAATTTCGATATCCAATTCAGGACATTCTTTTTTCAGTCGATATACATCTTCGTATCGAATCGGAGGTACCGTTCGATTCTGCTTGGGGGACAAACCCTGAAGCCATGCTTTTCGCGCATGAACCGAAAATCGTGCTGGATTTTCCTTGGAGACGATATCAACAAATCTCTTCATATCTTCATATCGATCAATATCATCGATTCCTATTCGATGTTTGACCGTTACGGGTATGGAACAACGTTCCTTCATTGCAGCAACCCCTTGAGCCACCAATTCTGGATCGGCCATCAAACAAGCCCCAAAGTTACCTGATTGAACACGAGAACTGGGACATCCAACATTAATATTAATTTCATCATACCCCCAATCTTCTGCGATTTTGGCACAAATGGCCAACTCTTCAGGGATAGAGCCACCGACCTGTAATGCAAGAGGTTTTTCCGAAGGATCAAACCCGATTAACTTGTCACGATTTCCATGAATAATAGCTTTGGTATGAACCATTTCCGTGTAAAGTAACGTTTTCTTGGTAAGGAAACGCATAAAGTATCGGTAATGACGATCGGTACGATCCATCATAGGTGCTATACTAACGAAGGGTGTCTTGGTCATTGAATTTCACGTAGCGCTGTGGTGTTCCTTTCTTTTATAATGGCTTCATACAAAGACAAAAGCGAATATTGATCATACGTTGCTTCTATCTTTTGCTGTAGAGACCGAAGTTGATCATAAATTTGTAATCTATGGCTCGCCTGAATTTTTTGATCTTCCACTCGTTCAATTAGCCCCTTCTCCTGAAGATGCAGGCTGGCAGAATCAAGCCAGATATTTTTTTCTTCTTGCAGTGAGATCTTTTCTTCTGCTCGAATCCGCTGTAGAATCTCTTTTTTGGCCTTTTGTAGGTCTGCAGAAGAAGATTCTCCCTCAATCACCATTTGCGTTCCTTTGACAGAGTCAAGAACCTGAAACAGAGATATCTGACTTGGATCTTGTAATAAAACCGCGCCTTCTTCTTTGGTCTCTTCCGCTATATTCTCTCTTTTTAAATCGTGAAGAACCATACGAATCGCAACAGGATTCTCTTGTACTCGACGCTCAAAATCTTCTCTTTTGGTACATGGATTCCCTTCTACAAAAGCCTTCGTCAAAGCAAAGCACACACGAAAAGCAACCCATTCTCTATCTCGAACCGAAAGATTTTCACGTATCACATAATCACGATAGCTCTCTCTGGTTTGAACGGCTGCAGAACAAGCTGCTCCCACCAGGACCGCAATCCATGAAAAATACACCCATATCATAAAAATGGGAAAAACAGAGAATCCCGCGTACAGAGCATTATAATTGGCGACACCCAATTGCAAAATAATATGGATGTAATGAAAGAGCATCCACAATGTTCCTCCAATCACGCCTCCGAAAAACGCAGCATTCACTTTAACGCGTGTGTTGGGAAGAAAGTAATACGCAAAAGAGAAGGTTAACCAAAGAACAGGGAATGCTATGATTTCAATAAGTCCTCCCTCTCCCCACCAAGAAAAGTATTCTGAGACATACATAGAGAGTGCATTACTTTTTGCGACAGTCGAAAGAGAAGCAGTCAAAAATAGAACCAAAGGAACGACAACCGAAACAGTCAAGTAATCAGAGACTTTACGAATGAAAGGACGATCATTAGAAATATTCCACAAATCGTTAAATGTTGCTTCTACGGATCCCAACAATCGAAGTAACGCATATGAAATGGTAATCAAACCAACAAAACCCAAGCTAGACAAGTCGGTTTTCTCTACGAAAAATAAAAGATAATCGATCGCTTGGCGTAATTCTGGAGCATCACTTGCTCCAAACCATTGATCGATACTAGGTACAATCACCTCAGAATGTAGTTTTTGGTACCCCCCAAAACCTTTCGCAATAGAAAAGAAAAAAGCGAGCACAGGAACAATTGAGATCATCGTGACAGTCGTCAAAGAAGAAGCACAGATAGAGCAACGAACACGAATAAACCGTAATGCGCTCAAGTACAAGATCTGAATTATGTGGATTTTTCTTGAACCGACAAGGCTCATTTGAACCCAAATATCATGGGATAAATACTGACGAAGACGTTCGATGTTGGTAAAAATTTTTTGTATCATGGTCTTCTACGAAACAACGCCCCCATAATTAAAAAGAGAACACCGAGCAATCTTCCGACCGGAACGGAAAAAGATCCCGTTGTAGAGCAACTTCCCTCACATCCACCAATATCTTGATCACATCCAAACTCTTGCTCTACATCTATATCGATGCTTGGACCTCCACCACATCCAAAATCAGAAACAGAACACCCGGGAATAGATATCGGTTGAATATGCTCTGTTTCCAAAAATACATATCCTCCTTGCCATGTATCTTCTGGATTGGGTTCCCATGTTAGAGCGCCCCATTCTAGATGCAAGGGAGTAGGAAGAATGTAGGATGGTGTTGAAAAATCAAATGCACCCATTGCAAGATCAAGCAGAGAATCGACATGGAGACTATACCCTGGTCCAATAAAGTCACTATATGATTCGCTCATGGAAAAATCTTCTGTGTTGATGGGGACATCCAAAAGAAGTTTGTTGTCACTAAGTGTTATGTAGGCTCCGATATCCGCTGCAATATCGACCTCCAATACACGTATTTTTCTATCATCTACAGGTCCCAATAGCTCCAAAGACAAATCGTCAATACCAACAGCCAAAGGAGGTTGATCATCGGAAAAGAGCATGGTCGGAGGCTGTTCAAGACTCAAAATCAAATCGACGGACTCTGTACCCAATAGATCGGTCACCTCTGATCCAAAAAAGTTTCCTGCAAGTTCTCCGTTGAGAGATAAACCAGCGAGTTCTGCAGCATCAATACACAGCACACCAGAGGCCCACACACCATACAACAAATTATCTACAAACGATCGTCCTACAAATACACCTGCATCATATCGTAATCCTGTCCCCAGAGACATGCCGGTAAACGTAGGCCAGGATTGTTCTTCCAAGGGTTCAAAAGACATTGGATCAATACAAGAGGACTCGGGTATTTCAGTATGCACCGCTCCTCCCAATCCAATCCACACACCATATTCATCAACCTGAACTGCTGTTGGAAAAATATCAATATCAAATGCTGTCCCCAAAAGATCGGTACTTTCCGTTAATGTTAGCTCGTCGGTGATGGACTTAAGTCCATCTTCGATATCTTGTGGAATATCGTCCAATTCTCCTTCGAGTTCTGACAAGATCAAATCATTGATAAGCGATGGTTGCTGTGCCAAGATGGTATCTGCCGCATCAGCAAGTAAACAATTCGATAACGGATTTCCGATTGGAGAGATGCTAGACTCCACTGCAGAAGAAGTCACTTCAAGTGATCCGTTGGAAAAAATCACATCTACGGAAATTCCAAGCTGAAATGCTGTTGTAGGAAGCGCAAAAGTACAAGTTTCATCAATACCTGTAATGATAGAACAGTCTCCCAAAAGAGCAATATCAACACTGTTGGAGTGAAAAGATCCATAGATATCAAGACGAAGATTATCTTGCGATGGAGTGACCGAGATTTCATCCACATTGATAGCAACCACAATATCGCTCAAAATATAGTCAAGAGCACTATCGGAAGAACACTCCAATGAGGCTCCTCCACCAGAGATTGTGACTTCTGTCGGAATATGACGAGTTACAGCATCTTCGATTCGGTCTAATCCGTGTGTTGATAGATGAACCGCTAGCGCCTGATCTGTCTGAAGAGAAAGAGGCTGAGCATATAAAGAAGAGAAGAATAGAAGAAATGACATGACAAGTCCACAAAAAAAAAATACATATTTAGAATACAATAAAAATATTCTAGCCACTTGTGTACAATAATTCTACAATCGTATCACAGGAATAGGAAGAGGATGCATATGTTTTTACCTTTATTTTCGCTCTTTTGGAGCTGTACAGACGCCACTGTGATTGAAGTAGAAAAAATTACAGGTACAGATACCGCGACAGAAGAAGAAACATCGCCCGAATGGACTGTTTCTGTTTCCATGGAAGCGCAAGGAACAGTCGGACTTGATATTCCATACACTGTCGAACTTGTAGAAGCACAAGGTGATGTTGCAGAAGATCTAGAATGGACAATTCAATCTGACATAGAAGATCTGGCATATAGCGCAGAATACATCGTACCATCAGTCGCTGGTGATCATATATTGACGTTCACTGTAGAATTTGAGGGGGAAGTGTATGCTGCTGACGTACCTCTCACATTAACTGCATCTGATCTTGACCTGATCGATCTGGTTCTCAGCGATCATGTTCTTTCTGCCGGAGACGAGATTACCTATGAGGTTTTCGGATATGATTCCTTTGGAAACTCTGTTGATACAACCGGTCTAACCGTTGACCTATTGGGGCCTGATTTTGCAGATGCAACCATTGGATCAGAAAAAATCACGGGAACAACACCGGGATTATACACTGTAGCGGCAAGTTCTGGTGACCTTCAAGATGTAGAATTGCTGCAAATCGAAGCAGGTCCTACTGTCTCTCTTACTCTTGATGTTCCAAACAGTGAGATTGAATTCAATGAAACTCTTGCCTGTACGGTCACGACACTTGATGAATTTGGAAATAAAACTCAAGATCCTTGGACGATCAGTACAACGGGTGGACTCACAAACATCGCGTACAACAACATTACCTTTTTGGAAGAAGACATCTACGAGATTCGTGCTCAACTGGATTCTGATCCCAACATTTTCGATACCTACGGACCATTCATGGTGGATTCAACAGGGCCTCTTTTAACGATTGTTTCTCCAGAGCGAGCAGAGTGGAACACAACATTCAGCGGAGTCATATCAGGAAATGTCTTCGATTATCCAGCGGGTCTTGATTACCTCTCTGTCGATGGAAACATCCTCACACCAGACTCTTCGGGTAACTTCACCCTCGACAAGGAATATATATATGGAACAAACCTGATCGAAAGCTATGCAGTCGATTTGGATGGAAATGACAGCAAAGATATTCGTGCTGTGCTATCAGGAGAGTTTCATCCCAAAGACACACGGTTTGATGATGCCATCATGATCTACTTGGGGGACAATAGCGATGGTCTGGGCGCACTTGAAGAATATGCCGACGGATATATAGCCAATATGGATATTGGCTCCATGCTTCCCAGTGGAAATATTGTTGATGAGTCTGAATGTATCGCATCACTACCTTCATGGCTGGGTGGAGGATGTATTACACGATATACAATCCGTCTAAGACTCGATGGTGCTTCGTACGGTAGTACCGCTATTGATATCAGTACCAATAGCGATGGCACGATTTCCGCCAATGCCACCATCAACAATATCTCTATTGGATGGGTCGTCAGCGGAACTGTCGATACAAGCGGAACGGTAACCGCCAACAATGCCTCGGTGAACATGACACTGACACCATACGTGAGCAACGATCAACTATACATCAACCTCGATTCTGTTTCAAGCTCGTTCAGCGATCTAAACTTCAATGTCAGTGGGCTTCTTGGCACAATTATCAACTTCTTTGGACTCGATAGCTACATAGAAAGTGAAATGGAAAGCTATGCAGAAGATGCGATTCGCGATGTGGTTACCGATGAGATTCCTCCTGTTCTGGAAGAAGTTCTTTCCGATTTCAGCATCTCCGAGCAATTTACCGTCATGGACACCACCTATGAACTCTCTTCTGTTCCCTCTGATGTATATGTCGATGACAACGGTCTAACCTTGAGCATGACCTCAAATCTCGTGGGAGACAGCTGGATTCAGCCAGACGATGGATTGGGAAGCTTAATGTCGAACATTACTCCACAGTCCTGGTCAAGCTCCACTGGACTGGGGATCAACCTATCTTTGAACGTCATCAACCAGCTCTTGTACCAAGCATGGGGCGGCGGAATCTTATCTACAGAGCTTGACACATCCTCTTTGGGTATCGACAGCGAGGATCTTGCCATCGTCTTTCCCAATGCAACCGATTTGCGTGTCACGGTTGATGCTCTTCTTCCTCCTGTCGCAGTAGAGGACAACACAGGAGCCCTAGAAATTCAGGCAGGCGATATCTACATTGCCATTCATAATGGTGATCTCAGTGCTGGTGATGTTCGACTTGAACTATATACGCATCTCAACGCACCCTTGGATATCGCTGTGGTCAACAATACCATAACTCCGACAATCGGTACACCATCCCTTAAATTCAATGTCGTATACCCAGAATCTGGAAATGCAAGCAGTACAGAATCTCTGTTGGCAGCTCTCATTCCCTATGTTATTCCCAGCCTAGAAGATGCAATCTCCGGAATAGAACTACCCCAGCTCGGAGATTTTTCATTCCAAAACATGACGTCCAATGTATCAAATAATCATCTAAATGCGAGTGCAACCCTACAAGCGAACTAGATTGGTAGATCGATTCACTCAGACACCCCATCGTCTTGATTATATTGCCCCAAAACTTATGCTAAGTCTACTATGAGTCGATCTGTTCTGTTTTTTCATATTCTTCTGGGTATCTTGTTTGGTGTATGGATCTCCACAAACAAAGGCATATCTTTGTTGGAGCCTTCTCCTTTGCCCTCTGAATGGAGTGTGCGAGCACCTGCCCAAGATGAATTCGAAGGTACACCTCAAGTTGGACAAGGCATCTCTGTTCGTGCAGGTCGGTTATTATTATACCGCCAGCAGCTGTATGCTTCCGATGTTCTATACCGAAATGATATCCCACCACAAGGAACCTTCTCCATCACACTTGCCCCTGATAGCGGTCTTATGGCACTCGGTTTCGTTGGAGAAACAACAGAGTATCTATTTTTATCACCGCAAAAACTATATCAAGACACACTAGACGAACCAGGAATAGCATCTACAAGTGGAAGATACTCTTTTTCCATGACTGATACAGGCGTTTTCATCGAGCCCAAACACATTCAGATTACAGAGAACACAATAAACGCTATTGAACTTATGACAGCCGCGCAGCAATCAAGTATTACTGCACTGTCTTTTGCACAAAAAGATGGACAAATCTTGTTCAAAGAAAACTTTTCGGAACAGGATCGTCCATCATATTTTCTTACAGCCATATTGGCTCTCATGGGTGGTACTTTAGGTGCATGCATCTCTTTGAGCTATGGCACAACGATTTCATACGGAATTCGCCTTATTCTTGGATTGAGTCCTTTGATCATATGCTTGGGAATTTCTCATCATGCTTGGCTAAACTTGGGAATCCGGATGTATCTTGTTGAGACACCCGTATGGCTTCTAGAGCGATGGGTATTGGCTTTTGCATACATATTATCGGGATCATATTTTGCGATGCATGGGAAAATCTGGTGTATACAAACCAAACATACGGAGAAAACACTTCCTTTTGTGTGGATGTTATTTTCTCTTCTATTGATAGGAACGTGTTTCTCCCTATCGATATGGAGTGCAGTATATGCGCTGTTATTTTTGTATATGCCGGTCCTTTTGGGCGAGCTATACCGCAAACGCTCTATTCTTATTTTTGAAATTCTTTTGATGGGTCTGAGTCTTGTATGGAATCTTCCCTTTTCATTTTTGTGTATCCTCTGCTTTCGATGGATCGTTCTTTTCAGCAACCTAAAAACACTGTTCCAATCTCAAAGCAATCGAGCTGCAGAATATACATTTCTACTTTTGTTGTGCATTCCACTACAACTTGAACACTCCATACGTTCCTCCTATCTTAACCGTGTCTGGTCTGAGGAAACACTCGGAGGAAAACAACAAGAAAACCTCAGAGGTCTTCCAAAAACTTGGTCCGAAACCTGCGAAGGACGTGGTTCGATGAAAGAACAAACCATCATTGTTTCCGGAGGCTCCAGTACTGGTGGAATCTACCAATTCAAAGAAGAGCCGACATCATTTTTTACCACACACCTACACAACAGCATCTGTCAAAACAACCTATCCTTCAAAACAATGACCACATACAACTATGGTGTAGAAGATTACAACACTCAGCTTATTGCCGATCAAGGACAGTGGCTCAAAGAAAAACACAGCCCAGATATCCTAATCCTATACGTTGGTGTGAACGATGTTTTATCAAAACACCACACGCAAAGTATTCGAGAACGAAGAAAGAACTCGGTATCTCCGTGGCTGAAGAATCTGTTATACAAGAGCAAACTCTCAACAGGGATATCACTTCTTCTACAAGAAGATCAAAAGCAGTCCGATGAGTTGGTCGCAGAGGTACCTGTTTCTGATGCAAAAGAAAACATTCTCTCTTTGATGAATGATCTATCCCCCATCAGCATTCTTTTGGTGCCAGAAATGGCCAGTTCCCCTCTACAGCCACAGCTCCTAGAGTATGATTCGATGATTCAAGACCTTGCCAAGACCTACCCCAACATTTATTATTTTCAGCCCCTCACCGATCGAAACGATTCAGATATTCATCTCGCCGATCGCAATCACCTCACAAGAGAAGGGAACCAATGGCTCGGACAAGAAGTAGCCAATGCCGTTTTGCCATTGCTCACAAAAACAAAATCATCTATTCGAGAATAGTTTGTGCGATACGAAAACCCAGCAAATCATATCGGAATTTTGGATCCTCATAGTATCGCTCCGATGTTCGACTCTGCATAGCATCTTCAAACCAAGATCCTCCACGACCAACTTTCGATTCCGTTTGTTCTGTTCGAACTGGATCGGTTTGATTGTCTGATGTATACTCCCAATACCAGTCATTACACCATTCCAAAACATTTCCACTCATATCGTACAGACCAAACTTGTTTGGTCTTTTTTGTCCCACTGGATGAGTTCTCTCTTGTGCATTTCCTTTGTGCCATGCCAGCTCATCTGGTTCATTACCGCCCGCAAAAAGAAAGCTGTCGGTAGTGCGGGCGGCATATTCCCACTCAGCCTCACTTGGTAGCCGATATCCTGGACAATCCATTCCCACAAACCGAATGGCTTCTTCTTTTCCAAAATAACATCGCGGTAAAGATTCTTGATCACTGAGCCTGTTTAGAAAATCAACCACATCAAAAAAACTGATATTTTCAACAGGACACGATGCACCACATCTACGAAATCGACTCGGATTTATGCCTGTAATATGTTCGTACAAGTCTTGTGTCACCTCTGTTGTTCCCAAATAGAAGTCTCTACTCAACATTACCACATGTGGTGGGAATTCATCTTCATCGCAGTGTGTATCACCCGGCTGGCACCCCATAACAAAAACATCTGAGATAATCCGCTTCAGACTGTATCGAGCATGAAGCTGCTTTTCTTCCAGCCAAAGAGCATCATACTTCTTGAGCCAATTCTTGGCTTGAACCACATAGGGTACGACAACGTGTACACTTTGAATCGAATCGGTCTTTTCCTCAGAATGTGACTGCACAACGGCATACTCAAACTGCGCAACATACTGACGCATCTTCATGATACAAGAATCATCGGATTTCGTTACACATGGTGCTATTGTATCCCACTCTCGCTGTGCTGTTTTCACAAGCTCTTTTTTCTGTTCTGATTGTAGCTTTTTTTGCGCTCGACTCCGCTCTTCTTTTCTCTGAAGTTGTACAACAAAGTCATGCTGAATCTCGTTTGAAACACCGAAACAAGAAAGATAACTCCAAAAAAAAATCAACACCAGAACACCCGCACACATGATACAACAAGATACACAACCGAGGAACACATGACCAATATAATTATATCTTTACTGATCACTGGGTGTAGCGAAAAGTCGCAAGAAGAGTCACAATATGACAATCAAACCTTTAGCATAGACTGTGAGGCTCTTCAAGAGCACTTTGTCACGCAATCTACGGACAGCGTACAAGACTGGAGTGGCTACTGGGAATGTTTTCAAGAAGAGAATGGATGCTCAGGAGAATCCTGCTCATGGGATGTATCCGACTTGCCTTCGTATCTTACCGACGAAGATTGCTCGCTAGCGAGTAGCTGCTCCGTTGGAGGAGCAACCATACAAGAATGCGAAACTCCCACACAAACGGGCTTTGTCACCTTTGATTGTACAACTGAAGGTGAAATATCCATTACAGCAAATGGACTCCCCGATCACACCATTGAGAATTATGCTCTATCCGGTATGCTTCCCCCACTTCTTGGCTCGACAGCCAGCAATATGAGATACACGCTCACTACGGATCCTTTATACAATGCTGATAGCGATGTTTTTGATGGTGGAGGTGGGACCATTGCCTTGGCCATCAATAGCGTCAGTATCTTTAATCAATTTACGGGAATTGGAACGGTAGCAGTCACTGATGAAATCGTCGATGATTGTGGAGGACATCCTGCCAACGGGACCTATCACTATCATGCATATCCAACTTGTGGTGCACTGGCAGAATCTTCTGTCCAAGGGTCGCAAGGAACACATTCTGGACTCGTAGGGATGTCTCTTGATGGATTTCCTATTTTTGGCCCCTTTGGATACAGCAATGCTGCTGATGCAACCAGTGAAGTTGTTCGGATGCAAAGCTGTTATACACAAACAGAGTGCACGGATGATACAGATGTGAACTGCTATGCCTTTGACCAAGAAGGATATGACAGTGGCTCATGTCATCTCGATAAATGCAATGGTCGTGTGAGCGCTGTTCCCGAGGATCTGCAAGCTGCATTGGGATCTGAAATATATGCCTACTACACAACCCTAGACGATGCACAAGATCCAGCATTCCCGTACCTTCCATACTGCTATCGTGGTGATGCATCAAGCGGTTCAACCGATATGCAGCCTCCCCCTCCACCACAGTAATGAGTAGGTATTGAGTAGGTTTTTTCGATATAAATCAAAAAAAATGCTTCTCATTAAATAATTTCTCCGTTATGAACAGGTATCGAACAAGTCGATGTTCCAAAACCATTCAAACAGAGAAACCATATCATGAATATGAAACTTCTTGCGCTAACTGCGCTCCCCTTATCAATCCTTTTCGCATGTGGTGGAAAAGAATCCGATACAAGTGAAGAAACAACCGAAGAAACAACCGAAGAAACAACCGAAGAAACAACCGAAGAAGAAACGACCGAAGAAGTATCAGAGTCATACGTTCGTGTTGTACATCTATCTCCCGATGCTCCTGCCGTTGATGTATATGCCAATGGTAATGCAGTCGTAAGCGATGCAGCTTTTCCTGGTGGAACAGGGTACCTTACCGTCCCAACAGGAGAGTACACCTTCGAAGTAGCACCTGCTGGAACATCAGCAGATGATGTTTTGCCCATTAATCTAAGCGCTACACTTGACTCAGATACCTACTATACTGCAATCGCCCACGGATATCTGGCCCCTGAAGATAGTGGTAATGGATTTGCCATCACTCCGTTTGTTCAAGATATGTCCGACATCACAGAAGGAAACTTCCGCGTACAAGTGATTCACGCCGCTGCGGGACTTGGACAAGTAGACATCTGGAATATAACCGATGCCGATAATCCTACTCCACTCATCGAAAACTTTGATTACGGTTCAGATGTAACAACCGAACTTCCTACAGGTGTTGCGTTCGTTCTGGGTGTTGATGTTGATGATGACGCCAATCCAGATGTAACATTTAATATACCTGATTCTTTGACTGGATTTGTTGGCGTATACGCAACAAACGATGCAGAAGGTGTACCATTTCTCTTCGCCCACCTTGAAGATGGAACGACCGTTCGCCTTGATGTTGCTCCATAATATTGAGAATCATGTATAATAGATGCGGGCGAACATTTTGTTCGCCCGTTCTTACTTAGTCAAGACCATGATATTACCCTTTATTTTTTTTTCCTGCACAACCCAACAACCCTACAACGATCCCAAATCGTCAATATCCAATGTCGAAATCGATCCATCTCTATTGGTCGGAGCCTTTCAATCATGCTCGCAATACAAGATGCGGGATCTTGTTTCGTATTGTATTTACCAACATTCAAAAAACCTACACACCATCGATGAAGTGAACACTTATTGTTCACTGACGGAAAAGTGGGAGGAAGCATGCCGTCACTCCTGGGCAGTACAGCGTATGCATAATGCAAAACCCGACGACTTTGAAGAATTAATCGTTGGATGCGCAGGATTTTCCGATTGTGCAATGGAGTTTATCGATGGACTTCCAATACGAGATAGCTCTATTCAACGAAAAAGATGCAAGAAATATACACGTTCGGACAAGCAGGACTGTCTCAGACATGCCATGCAGATGTGGGCTAATATGAGGCCGACGAAAGAACAAGCAGAAATATTTCTTCGAGATCAACCCTATCTTGATGATATTGAGATTGCGTATGTCGCAGAGGTCGCCTACTGTAACCAATGGAATCTTTGCTCTGACAAAACCAACAACCACATAAAGTGCCGTTCCTTTACCAAACAGCTACGCAAAAACGACAAGCAGTGTCGCCAGAATTGGGGAAAACAACCTCCCCCGTAAAGACTAAGGCCAATTTTGCTCGTCATAGGTTCCATTGACTCCATCGCCACCGTCATTACTCGCAGAACCCCCACGACCACCACGACCACCGAGTCCAGCTAGCCCCGCATCCAAATCATTATCGGCCGAAACCCATGTTGAATCCGGAGTCACACCCTGCGCATACACCGCAAAACTATTACCACCTGCACCACCTCCGGCACCTCCACCATCACCACCGGAACCACCGTCTCCACCAGCACCACCTTCATTGTTGCACCATGCTGTGGTTGCAGAATTGGGGTCAGAATCATTGGAGTCTCCTGCAAGACCACCTTCGCCGCCAAGACCACCGAGACCACCATCACCACCGGAAGCACCAGCACCAGCATCACCAGATTGAATCTCATTGTTCGTGATGATGGGAAGTGTCGTACATGTACTGGAGCACGTATAGAAGATTGCAAAAGAAGATCCTCCTCCTTGTCCACCGAGACCTCCTTCTCCACCACATCCGCCAGCGCCACCGCCACCGCCCGCACCGCCTACGTGATGCGATTGTCCACACTGCCATTGATTATCTTGTCGTTCCGCTCCAGAACCAACACCACCGCCGCCACCGCCGGAACCGTTGGTTGCGTTCGTTCCATCTATTCCTGCAGAAACGACCCATTCAGAACCATTCCAGCTACCGGTAGAACTCGCTCCAGAGCCTCCTGTTCCCGATGTACCGACACCACCATCAATACCGATCTCACCGGAACCATAACACGAAGAAGTGGCGAGGTTACAAAGACAACCTACCTCACTATTGTTCAATTTTGCGTCACAGCCT
>NYTD01000198.1 GCA_002683315.1 Deltaproteobacteria bacterium
ACGGAATTTTAAAGTTTCGAATTCTATTGAGGCGAGCACAAGCGTTGGGGGCGAGTCATTTGGCGACAGGCCACTACGCTCAGATCACAGAGAACAACACCCTCATGCAGGCAGTCGATCAGAAAAAAGATCAGAGTTACTTTTTGTTCCCCATAACCCCCGAAGCATTATCCAAAACACTTTTTCCTCTTGGAAGTATGACGAAATCGCAAGTGAGAGCTCATGCCGAGCGCTTGGGATTGGTCACGGCGAAAAAGCCCGAGTCACAAGATGTCTGCTTCATTCCCGATAATGATCATACATCGTTTATTGATCGCTATCGTCCAGAGCAAGAAGGAAGAGGAAACATTGTTCTGGAAGACGGAACCATAGTAGGTCAGCACGAAGGTTTTTGGAAATATACCGTAGGCCAGCGTAAGGGATTGGGGGTAGCCATGGGAGCGCGGCAGTATGTCTTAGATATTGATGCCAAAACCAATACGGTGGTCATTGGAAACAACGAATCCTTATTTCATCGTTCTTTATCATCTACAAGGGTAAATTGGTTTAGAAAGCCTCGCGTAGGAGAAGCGATAACAGCCAGAATCCGACATCGAGGTTTTTTACATCCTTGTACAATTGAAGGGGAAGATCCATTATTGGTTCATTTTCAAGGTCCTGTACGAGCGATTACACCTGGTCAAGCAGTCGTTTTGTATTCAGGGACAGAAGTGATAGCGGGTGGTTGGATTACGAAGGCTATGGAGAAAGTAGCTTGAGTGATCCATTTGAGGTATATCGGGTGGCCTGTACTCATCCATCGTTTTCACGCGAATTTGGAGGAAAAAACAACGAGGTCTTGGAATTTATTGGAGATTCAGTACTTCAGCTTTTGGTAACAGAGCTTCTGGTTCTGCATTTTCCCAATGACTCTGAGGGGAAATTATCACAAATGCGACATAAACTTGTGAATAATCCAGTTCTCGCAGAGTGTTCAAGAGCCTTACGATTGGGAATGTTTCTTCGACTAGGTCGTGGTGAAGAAAGAAATGGTGGACGAGAGAGAGAAAAGATCCTTGCGAACCTTTTTGAAGCATGTCTGGGGGCTGTGTATACGCAGCACGGTTTGTTTCTTGCTCGTGAAGTGGTAGTAGCGCATTTTGTACCTCGATTTCGAACGGTACAATCAAAAAAACCCAAGCAGATTTTACATGAATGGTCTCAAAAACAGTATCGACGAGTTCCTGAATATTTAGAGATAGCTAGATCTGGACCACCTCATAATCTGTGGTTTACGGTTGCTGTTTTGGTGAATGAAGAAGAGGTAGGCAGGGGAGAAGGGAAAAACTTCAAAAAAGCAACACAAAATGCGGCAAAAGAAGCAGTTTTGGTGTTGAACATCTTGTCATGAGCTATGTGATTGTTCCCATATCACTTGGTGGTAGCCTTAACCGGGGAATCTTTTATCCTCCGATTCAAGAGAAGACATCATTGGAGCTAATCCCTTCTATGATAGAAAATTATAATGTACATCGTGGACATGTTGATGAAGTAGCCTTTTTTCACGGTGGTACAGTATCCCCTCAAGCGATTGCACTAATTTCTGGATACAAATGGAGGCTTTCTGTGCATCCTTTGGACTGTATGCGCGCAGATGCAATTCGGTATATCGATTGGGGAATTACAGCAATAGAGCTAGAAGCTTTCAGCTTGTGTGATGATGTTCTCTCTGGAATAAAGGCGGGCTATTCTTTGAATTATCTTAGTCAACAGCTGTCTTTTTTCAAAGAGAAGGGGGTCCGTGTGGGAATGGTTTTGTCGCCTGGGATGTTTCGTAGCTCATTTGAACATTGTGTACGAACTGTTCAAATTTGTATCGATTTGGGGGTCTCCTTTGTTCGCTTGTATCCTGTCTGTGTATACAAAAATACCAAGTTGGAAGATTGGTGGAAAGAAGGAAGATACACTCCATTGAATCTTTCTGAAACTGTGACAATCTTGCGTGAAATGATGGATCGATTGTCAGCAGCAAAAATTGAGGTTATTCGGGTAGGCCGTCATGATGCACATGATGGTTTCATGGAGTCTGTGGCCGGACCCAAGCATTCTAATTTGCGTGGTTTGGTCGAAAATCGAAGGTTTTTTGATAAAATAGCAGCACAATTGTGTGCACAAGGTGATGATATACAACGAATTGTTGTTCATCCAAAAGATGTCTCGCTAGCCAAAGGTATACAAGGAGACACAATTCGCTTGTTACGGGCTCGGCTAGATAGAGAACTGGTGTTAGAAGTAGATGAATTGGTACCCAGGGGGGAAGTATGGACGAAGAAAAAACAATGATCAGTGAAGACTTTCGATGTGGAAGTATTGGATTGATAGGTCTCCCCAATGCGGGGAAGAGTACGTTACTCAATAGTGCTTTGGGGCAGAAATTATCGATTATTTCATCAAAGCCACAAACCACACGAAATCGAATATTAGGGATCTATCAAGCAGAAAATGTACAGATTGCCCTAGTGGATACACCTGGGATTCACAAGCCAAAAGGCAAACTCCATAAAATTATGGTTCGATCTGCCCAAGATGTGATTGATGAAGTCGATAGTATTTGTTGGGTTGTGGATGGTGTAAAACTTCTTCGCACAATGAATAAGAAAGGTGATATTTGGGGTGGGGGGATTGGAAGGCTTTTGCAGCTGGTATCGAATGTTGAACGTTTATCCGTGGCGATCAATAAAGTCGATTGTATGAAGAAATCTGATATTCTTCCATTGATTAAAGAATTTTCTCTAAAGTTGCCCAATGCTGAAATCGTTCCCATCTCCGCTTATAAGACGGATAATGTAGATGCACTAGTACAAGTATGGACTGGTCATGTGCCACAAATGCCTCCAATGTTTCCACCTGATCAACTAACAGATGTGTCAGAGAGATTTTTGGTTTCGGAAATCATTCGAGAAAAGGTCTTTCATCTTACCAATCAAGAAATTCCATATTCTGTAGCTGTTTCCATAGAATCGTTTCATGATAAATCGAAATTGGTTGAGATTCATGCACGGATTCATGTTGAGAAGGACTCTCAAAAAGGAATAATTATAGGCAAGCGTGGAAGTAAGCTCAAGGATATTGGAACAAGAGCACGTTTGGAGATAGAGCCTTGGTTTGAGAAGAAAGTATTGCTACATCTCTTTGTAGCTGTTCGAAAGAAATGGACGGAAAATCTAAAAGACCTTAAGGATCTTGGGTTTCAATAGGTCATAAATTGACCATTGATTGGATTTTGTATTTTTGAAAATGTTAGCTTGGAAATAGGGATAAATTGTTATGACTGTGGTAGCCATTGTGGGTCGACCCAACGTGGGAAAATCGACTTTATTTAATCGACTTGTTGGAGCGCGTCAGGCGTTGGTAGATGATAGGCCAGGCGTTACGCGAGACCGAAATTATGGGGAAGGGTCATTTTTAGGACGACGCTATCACTTTATCGATACGGGTGGATTTGAGCCGGTTCCTGAAGATCAGCTTTTCATTGAAGTGCGTAAGCAAGCGGAAATGGCTATCGACGAGGCAGACATTCTGTTGTTTGTTGTGGATCGTCAAACAGGAATCACCGCGGCAGATCAGCTTACTGCGAATATATTGCGAAAACGAATTCCAAAAGAGAAAAAGAGCAAGGTCTTATTGTTGGTCAATAAGTGTGATGGACCAATGCAAGATTATGAGTCGTCTGAATTTTGGGAATTGGGGTTGTCTGAACCGATGAGCATATCAGCCGAACACGGCAGAGGGATCTATGAACTTTGGGAGTTTCTTCATGCCAATAGTGAACAAGGAGAAGATTGGGATGAAGAAGCAGAAGATGGAGAGCTTCGTATAGCGATTTTGGGTCGACCCAATGTTGGAAAGTCCACACTTGTAAACCGCCTTATTGGAGAAGACAAGCATGTGGTACACAACAGTCCGGGAACCACAATGGATGCGATTGATTCGGTAATCGAAGTTGAAGGACAACGATATGTGATTGTTGATACGGCAGGGATTCGAAGAAGGGCGAGAATTGATGATAAACTGGAGAGTTTTGCTGTGTCACGCTCGATAAAGGCGATTGAGCGTTGTCATATAACACTTCTTATGATTGACGCTTCATTGGGTGTATCTCATCAAGATGCTCGCTTGGCCTCTTTGATATCAGATAGAGGAAGAGCGTGTATTATTTTAATGAACCGATGGGATGAACTCAAAAATAACCATGAACGCAATGTTCATGTGATTAACGATGAACTTCAGTGCTCATTGCCACATCTCTCATGGGCGCCTATATTATATATTTCAGCATTAACAGGGAAAGGTTGTCATCGTATTTTTCCCGAGATTCACAAGGTATTTACACAGTTTGATACACGGATCCCCACTGCAAAGATCAACCGGTTTTTGGAGGAAGCGGTAGGAAACAATCCTCCTCCACAAAAACATCATCATCGTGTTCGTTTGAATTTCATAACACAGGCAAGGGTTCGTCCTCCTACTTTTGTTATTTGGGGGAATTCTCCAGATGCGATTCCCGATTCATATCGGCGTTATCTTGAGAATACAATGAGAAAGGTATTTGGTTTCGAGGGGACCCCGCTTAAAATCCATCTTCGTAAGAAGCGAAAACAGTGGGAGGATCTCCAAAGGTGAGTGTTCGAGTATTAGATGACAAAACGATAAATAAGATTGCGGCAGGAGAAGTAGTAGAAAGACCTGCAGCTGCAATTCGTGAGTTAATTCAAAATTCGATTGATGCGCAAGCGACGAAGATTTTTGTAGAGTTGGAATCGGGTGGTAAAAAATTAATCCGTGTGCGGGACAATGGTATTGGTATGTCTCCTGAAGATGCGACCCTTAGTTTACAACGGCATGCCACATCAAAAATTCGCTCGGATAAAGATCTGTTTTCCATTTCATCCCTCGGTTTTCGAGGAGAGGCGGTTCCTTCTATCGCTTCCGTTTCTCGTTTTGAAATGATTACAAGAACCAAAGATGCAGAGCATGCCACGAAGATCTTGGTAGATGGTGGAAACCATGTGTCGAATAGTCCATCTGCAGGTAGTGTAGGGACACAGATTACCGTTCGAAACCTGTTCTATAATGTACCTGTTCGTCAAAAGTTTTTACGAACAGATGGTACTGAACTCGCACACTCAATTGATGCGATCAATCGAGAGCTCTTGATTCGGCCTCATATTGATATTGAGGTTCGTCATAATCGAAGCACGGTGGTTCGTGCACCAGTGGTAGATACTCTTGCACAGAGAGCGGAAAAAATATTAGGAAATCAAGCAAAGGGTCTTATTGCTGTTGAAGGAACAATGGGTGCTATATCTGTTCGTGGTGCAATTTCACCTGTTGGTGTTCATCGTGCGACCGGTGGGAACAATAGCTACTTGTATGTCAATAAGCGATTTGTAAAAGATACAGCACTGCGTAGGGCTATTAAAGAAGCATATCAGGGGCTTATTCCAAAGGGGCGTTTTCCAACTGTGATTTTACTGGTTGATCTTCCTCCCGAAGATGTAGACGTGAATGTACATCCTGCCAAAATAGAAGTTCGATTCAAGAGAGTGAAAGAGCTCACAGCATTTTTGGTAAAAACTCTTCGCGGAGTTTTACAGGAGATCGGTATAAAGAGAGCGGTAGAGGCAAAAAGGGTCTCTGCAGTACCACAGCCTGTGGTATCACCCGTTCAGCCAGCATCGATACAGCCTGCGTTATGGGAGCCGTCACGAGCAAGTGCACTTTCTGCAGCTCCACTGAGTGCGCCCATAACAGCAGATATCCATCAACCTTCGTCATTGTTTCAAGATTGGAAACCATCTTCTAATGTGATGGAGGCTTCAGCTGCTTCGGTACAAGATACCTCACCACAAGATACACAGACTCGCAATCGATCGTTTCCAGATAGTATTCTGGGATTCACTCAAGACGCTCCTTTGAAAGAGTCT
>NYTD01000199.1 GCA_002683315.1 Deltaproteobacteria bacterium
AAATGGGAGCCCCCCCATTCACCAATTCTTGCTGTACAAGCATTGGAAATGCATTAAAATGCCCACGCATTGGAGGACTCACCTCAGAACCAATAATAGTTTGAAGATGAGAGCCTAATCCAAGCGCATTGACAAGAGGAGCAAAATCAACGGCATGATCATGCTCTGTAGAAATAGAGACATCAACGCCATGTGCACAATGACTGAGCACTCGACCTTCCATAGAAACTTTTCCATCTCCAGAAGGAGCACTGTGCGAGTGAGCATCCACACCAAAAACAGAAAAAGGAATCTCTATCTTTTCTAACGAGACCTCAAGAGATACATCTTCCCCTGCACCAACAATGATCTCTTGCATCACATAGTTGTGCTGCGTACCTCTATGAATCATCACATTATATACACCAGCCTCTACCGGCATATGTATCGACCCATCACGAATATATCCGATTTGTGTAGCACCATGAGGGTTACCTGGCGCATAAGGAGAATTCTGTATGTCATCAGAAAATAGCTTTACAACTGCAGGACCTGCATCCTCAATCGTGATCGAAAGAAACCCTGGGCGCATCAAAACAGGATTATCCCAATCACCGACACCATATCCACGGGCAAACGACACAAGAGAATCTTCTTGACCATAGGAATCATACACTTCTTGTTGTCTTTGCTCATTTGTATATGGTCCAGTCCATCCCGCCTGTCTGGGAATATCAAGAAATATTCGATTTCCCCTACCCGAAGCGACATATCGAGCATTTGTGCCTTTTGGAATACGCACGGACCAATCTCCCTTGTCATCAGTTTGCGTCATGGTAATGGCCTCTTCTTGATCATATATCTGAACGCGCGCTCCTGGAACAGGATTTCCTTGATCATCCACTATGCTCCCAGAAAAAGCTTCTGTTTCAATATTGTTATGGGTGTACCATGCATCACTGAGATCTGATAGATCTCTGCCAACACCCAAATACTGAGTAAACAAATGCGAATCTCCCTCTTCTATTGCTATGGATGCTCCAAACGAAGATATCGCTGGAGTTGCTTCTGTTAGTAGATCTTGCAAAATACTGGAAGAAAAAGATTCTCCATCACTCATTAATGCGAGTGCAACTTCATCTTGATGGCTAACCAAACCATGCCATCCATTATTTGAATCTCCTTCCAATCCACCGCCAGGATTCCAATGATGTAATATTTCCTTTCCGACAAGAAGAACATTCGCTGGTTGGATAGGGAAAGGTTCATCATTCCATTCAATCGTTGTATCAATACGCAAAAGTGGGGTATCTGAAGCGAGGATATAGTCGACTTGAAAAGCTACGTCATATGATGCAACCAGATCATAATTTTCTATCGCGCCTTGTAACAGGTCAAAAGGAATCGCACTCCCTCGTACCCTGAGGTGAGCACTTCCATTGGAACCATCTGAAACGACTTCAAACGACGTCGGCTCAAGGATTCTTCCCAGCCCAGCCATGACGGTATGCTCATCGATAATATCTCTACCGATTTCTCCTGGCTCACGAACCACGTCCGCATCCAAAATGCCTCCACCTTGCTGGATATAATATGAACTGGGTCGATCTGATTGGATAATAAACTGAACGTGACTATTGTACATCTTGAAGTCTCCAATTGCTCCCTCTGCTGAAACACCTGCAAAAAGAGCCTTCTCATCATGAATAATCCCAAGTCGAGCTTCCCCTTCTTGAAGTCTTTCACTTAGGTCAAGAGTTTTTTCCTCCACAATCTTACTTTCCGTGCAAGCCAACAACCAAAAAAACATCGCGTACCCCATTCTTTTTTTTTGTATACAACATAGTATATCTTTATGTTTTTCAAGTACCGATATAAATCGCTAGAATGGAAGAATATCCATACAAAATACGATGATAAACCCCTTTTGTGACCCAAGGAAAGAAAATGTTATTGACTTCGGTTTTCATATACTCCAAGTGCAAAAACATGTTCGCTTAATCGATAATTCTCGTGGCTCATCAACTCTCCACGAGAATCATATTCTCGTTGGATAAGCCAGCGAAAAATACCATCAACTCTAGGATCTGACCGAAGATTCGGATGTTCTGACAGCTGAACCAATAGTGCAATCGCCCAAGGCCTACCATGAAAGGAGAGTGTAAATCTATCTTTGGATGATTCTAGTTGTGAAGTAGGCCATCGAATTGTTGTACATCCTTCACTTGTGAATCCACAACGTTCTACAATCCTAATCATCAAAGAATCTAACTCTTCTGTTTTCGGCATCAATTCTGGGTGGATTGATGCATAATGCAAACGAATCCACATGAGCTGTTCATCAAGACCTGCCAACCATCGGTTGTCCATTTTTTCTATAAGAACGTGAAGCGTTTCCTCTCGTTGCTGTACTGAAATGAGGTCAGAATCACAATATGCCCACAAAACAAGAAGTGTTGTGTACCAATCTCCTACTTCATCTTCTATCTGGAATGCATACATACCATTACTGAGTCGATGCTCCGATAACTTCTCTAGATAATTTGTATTGTTCGGTGATGATAATGCCAATGAAGCCCAAGCCAAATCTATCGCGTGCCTACTCAATTCTCCTTTTTCAAGATACGATGTCGCACGTTCCCACTCTTTTTCTTTGTACACTCCACAACTCTTTGCCCACTTCAAAGCATAAAACTGCTGACCGGAATCCCAAAGGGAAGCTCCCGCCTGTACAATCCCTGAAAATCCTCCTGTTTTTTTTTGCTGTGATAACAGATGATTGGCAAGCTCTTGACAGGTTGTTCTCATATTGGGCAAAGGAGGACTCTTGTACCATTGTAACAGAAATACGAGCATCATAATACCAAACAGACCAATAATAGAATATGGCTTCAAGAATCGGTTCTTCTTGCTGAGATTGATTTCGCCTTCTTTTGAATCAATCCAATTCGTCTCTGTTCTTTCGTGATCTGGTATTGAAGTGTCAAAAATGAATGTAGGCTCCACTTCATTTTTCCAGGTAACAGACACCAGCTCCTGTTCGCTGATCGGACTCTCTGATTTTTTTGAACAAAAAACGGCTTGTTGTTTCAAAGATATCGTGTCGAGTGGTATATCCGGAAGCTCTTTTATCGTCTCAACAATTGCTTTACGAAGTTCTAATGTGGATAAGAATCGCTCTTCCTTTTCATATGCACATGCATTCAAAATCACTTGCCGTAATGGCTCAGATAATCCCTCCAACAGGGAAGGCTTATGCTTGACCATAAAAAGATCTTTGGGCACTTTGGCTGTAGACAAGGCATATATCGATGCACCAAGGGCAAATACATCGGACTGAGGAGTTACGAGTCGTGCTGACGCTAGTTGCTCTGGAGCCATATATCCATATGTCCCCATAACAACTCCTGTTTGCGTCTGCTGCTCTTCTGGCCTATGAAAACGTGCAATACCAAAATCCGTGATCAACAGTTTTCCTTGACTGCTAATCAAAAGATTCGAAGGTTTTATATCTCGATGAATGATTCCCGACCGATGCAGAGACCCCACTGCATCTACAATATCAAGCATGGAGAGGCACACCATCTTTTCGGGCATTTTACCATATGCACGAACCCACTCCCAGCTGTTTCCTCCATCAATAATATCCATGACCAAGAATAAGGAATTGTTGGTAGATACAATGTCATATAGCCGAACAATGGAAGGATGGTGAAGTTTAGCCATGGCCTGCGCTTCTGCTTCAAATCTTCCTCGAGCATCGTTATTACGCATCAAATCCTTAGAGAGTAGCTTTATTGCTCTCTCTACCTGTAAAACATGATCAAAAGCACGATAGACAGTAGCTTGTCCTCCTTTTCCAAGAATTGTTCTCAACTCATAGCGATCATGAAGTAGAGATTTTTTCGCACTCATCTCCTCTCCTTTGAAAAATGAATCTGGACTTGTACAATGCCATGATCCGAAAGAGAGTGCTCAATTGGATACACATGAACATCTGTAAAGCAATCCATACTAGAAAGGAACAAGTCACAAGCCATTTTATCACCACGATGAGAGACATGTGTCACAAAATCACTATGCTCCATCATCGGATAAAGATTCCCCCCTGATAATAATTGAGAGATGGCCTCGTCGAAAATAGAGCCATTAAAATCACCGACAACAACATGCTGATTGGTAGAATAATCATTAATTACTGCCTGTATATCGTGTACTTGGGACATTCGAATCTTTCGATCATATTTATTATTATGCGGAAATGTCAGATGAGTATTAAACAATGCAAATGAATCCCAAACAAGCATTAATCCCACACGAGAACCAAAATCATGAAAATCAATCCCAATTGCTTTGGGGGTAGGAAATAAATTCTTTCGTAGAAGGATTGCCAAACCATCTGGCTTATTGTGAACTCGCTGAAGTGTATACATGACATATGTATCTGCAATGGCATTTTGAAAGAGCTCAAAATACGTATCATCAAACCAAAGTTCTTGTACACAGATGACATCACAATCTTTATCAAGCAGATAACGCAAAGATTTTTTTAGCCTATTCTCCCATTCTTCTCTATTTTCAGACTCTCTTCCATAGGAAGTTCTCTTCCAGCATGGAGCCAATAGGTTCCATGTGATGGCTCGAAAAGACTTTGGGAACACATCTGCGGAACATTCCTCTTTTGGAACAGAGGTCAAAGGGATGATTTGAAAGGGAATATTCATAAACGTAAAAACCAAGGATGCAATACTATCTAATAGTCTCTATCCCGCATCTAATGAAAGCCCTATTCTTTCAGTCACTCAAAATAAAAGTTGAATTTATTATCTACGAGTACAGTCACATATAATCTAAAAAAAATGGAAAAGTCGAAGATTTTTTCCATTTTCTTGTTCGTAAAATATTTGATTATCCTTCAAGCGATATGTCTATGAATAACTTACTGATATGCAAAAAACGTGGGCTATGGTTATGTACTAAATTGTACGTTATCTTACATCAAAGACGTTCAACATTGAGGATGTACATGCAGTTCTTTTTTACACCAGCAATCATGCTGCTATTTCATAGCAATGGGTATGCACAAGAGTGCTCAACAGATTCTTTTGAGCCAAATAATAATAATCAAGATGCTGCTATACTAACATCTGGGGAATCTATCTCGGCTCATTCGTGCTTATACGATGATGATTATTATGCGATAGAATTGGAATCGAATTCCGTTGTCTCCATCCAAACCACAAGCATTATAGCAACTGCCGATCTCGATTTATACCTACTAAGCACAGATGGCTCCACAGAACTGGCCTTTTCATTATCCGACACATCCAATGAGTCGATTGAACATTTCTTTATTCCTGATGCGGGAACCTACTATATCAGAACATCCTTATACTCAGATACAAGCGGCGAAGGCAGTGGAACTCCATATGAAATGAGTGTAGACATCACTACAGCAAATGCATGTTTAGAAGACCCATACGAAGACAATGACAGTTGGAATAATACCACCGAAATCGCACAGGCCAATGGGACGATGATTGACAATCTTTCTATTTGTCCAGAAGATGAAGATTGGTTCCAGTTCCAACTCATGGAACATGAACAAATAACTGTCACAATCGATTTTGAGCAAGATAATGGAGATGTCGATATCACGTTAAAAGATATCAACAACAACATTCTTGCTTCCTCAGATACCACAGAAAACCAAGAACAAATCACATATCTTCCATTAGAGCAAGGTGTATACAAACTTCAGGTCAAACTCTTCTCTGAAAACGATGCAGATCTAGGCAACGCCTATAGTCTTCACGTACAAACAGAAATAGTGAATCCATGCGGAGAAGATGACTACGACCCTAATGAAACAATAGAAGATGCTCAATCACTCTCTGCGGGAAGCCATAACCTCGTTTCATGCGATGCAGATTGGTTTTCCATAGAAGCGACAGAAGGACTTTCCATTGATCTATCACTCTTATTCTCACATATCGATGGGGACCTTGATCTAAACCTATACGACAAAGATGGGGTCGAATTGTCATCTTCTGCAACGAGTAACGATAATGAGTCACTATCGTATCCTGCCTCATATACAGGATTATACTATGTTGAGGTTTCTCTCGTTTCAACACTACAAGTAGCAAATCCATACACACTAAATTATGAACAAAATGAAGTCGCTCAACCAAGTTCTGAACCTACTTCTGAACCGACCTCTGAACCAAGTACCGAACCTTCTTCCGAACCTTCTTCTTGTTCGAATATTCCTCTGTGGGAATTATCTCTACTTGGTATTTTTTGCTCACTAATGGTCGCTGCATCTCGAAAACGTTCAGAATAAAGTCTTCTTGTACTATTCCCAAAAGCACGTACCCATATTGTAGATATGTGACGAGGACATCATTGTGCGCTATGGGTATACAAAGCCATCAGCAAATAAAACGACAAGGTTCACTATGCAATTATTATTTCTTCTCTTATCTTGTACTCCCAAATCATCGACACCAGAACCCCCTCTTAAGTCGGAAGTATATCCCAAAGAAGAGACGATGCCGACATCGCCTATTCTATACAA
>NYTD01000200.1 GCA_002683315.1 Deltaproteobacteria bacterium
AATTACTATATAAACAAACATTATGTCACGTGTGAGGATTATATGTCTAAAAATCGATTGGGTGAGCTGCTTGTAAAAGAGAATATCATCACCCCACTGCAGCTAAAAAAAGCAGTTGAGTCTCAAAGAGCTACAGGTGGACGTTTGGGGCATGAGCTATCCAAGCTCGGATACATTGAAGAGAGTGATCTGACCTCCTTTCTTTCCAAGCAGTATGGTGTACCGAGTGTAAATCTTAGTGACTTCGAAGTTTCTCCAGAGGTCCTCAAGATTCTTCCCAAAGAAGTCGTGACTCGCCATCAGGTGGTGCCCATCAATAAGTCAGGAAGTGTTCTTATGATAGCGATGGCCGATCCTTCCAACATTTACGCGATTGACGATATCAAGTTTATTACCAATCTTCAGGTAGAAGTCGTTGTTGCCTCAGAACAAGCCATTGCAGAGGCGATCGAAAAGTACTACACATCCGAGGTTAGCTTTGATGAAGTCATGATGGATTTCGATGTAGAAGACGAAGAATTCGAATATGGTGACGATGTTGATGAAGATATCAATGTATTGGATCTGGAGAAATCAGCAGGGGAAGCTCCGGTTGTCAAGCTGGTAAACTTGATTCTTTTGGATGCGATTCGAAAGAATGCTTCCGATATTCACATTGAACCCTATGAACGTCAACTCCGTATTCGATATCGAATTGATGGTATTCTCTATGAAGTAATGAAGCCTCCCATCAAGCTCAAAAATGCTATTTCTTCTCGTGTGAAGATTATGTCGAACCTTGATATTGCTGAACGTCGTCTTCCGCAAGATGGTCGTATCAAAATGAAAATGGGACGTGGTAAGGAAATGGACTTCCGTGTTTCTGTATTGCCTGTGATGTGGGGAGAAAAAATCGTACTCCGACTCCTCGATAAATCGAATCTTCAACTTGACATGACCAAACTTGGTTTTGAAGCAGACGATCTGGTTGGTTTCAAAGCAGAGATTTCAAAACCATATGGAATGATTTTGGTATGTGGTCCGACTGGATCTGGAAAGACAACGACACTATACTCTACATTGAGTGAACTGAATAAGAGTACAACGAATCTTTGTACAGCAGAGGATCCGATTGAATTCAACCTTTTTGGAATTAATCAGGTGCAAATGCACGATGATATAGGTCTCAATTTTGCATCGACTCTTCGTTCTTTCCTTCGTCAAGACCCCGATATCATCATGGTTGGAGAGATTCGAGACTTTGAAACGGCTGAAATTGCTGTGAAAGCATCTTTGACCGGTCACTTGGTTCTTTCTACACTGCACACGAATGATGCTCCATCGACTGTTTCTCGTCTTTTGAACATGGGTATTGAACCATTCCTGGTTGCTTCATCGGTAAACTTGATCTGTGCACAGCGTCTCTTGCGTAAGCTGTGCAAGGATTGCAAAGAACCGATCGAAGTTCCTGAGCAAACTCTACTTGAATTGGGAGCAGTCCCAGAGAAACTTGGAGATTACAATGTTCATCACGGAACCGGTTGTCGTACATGTAATAGTACAGGTCACAAAGGTCGTATCGGTGTATATGAGATTATGCAGATTGGCGACGAACTATCTGAATTTATTCTCAATGGTGCATCAACGCTCGAATTGAAACGTGAGGCCATTCGCCAAGGAATGAATTCATTGCGTATGAGTGCGCTGAAAAAACTGGCTGAGGGTAGTACATCCATGAAAGAAGTTGTTCGTGCAACAGCGATGGATTGATCTCACTCTTGTAAAAGCGGATATTATGTCCTGTCTTGAGACTTTCTCATTGGAATCTTTGGCTTGTTATTGTATGATATAACGTAGAAGGAACGAGGTAAATATGGCCACCTTTACATATGAAGGAAAAACATCTTCAGGAGAAGTTCGAAAAGGAAATATTGATGCTGCAGATGAAAAAACTGCACGCAATCAGCTCAAAAAGATGAACATAAATCCGACTTCTATCAAAAAGAAGTCTGCTGGTGGATTCTTCCAAGGAAAAGTAACCAATAAAGATCTGGTACTATTTACACGTCAGTTTGCGACAATGATCGATTCCGGTCTTCCACTTGTTCAATGTCTTGAAATTCAGAGTAAACAAGCAGAAAATCCTGTCTTTCGCGACGAATTAACGGTGATCAAAGAGAAAGTTGAGAGTGGTTCTACTTTTGCTGATGCACTGAAAAGTTTTCCAAAAACGTTTGATACATTGTATCAAAATATGATTGCGGCTGGTGAGGTTGGGGGTATTTTGGATACCATTCTCAATCGTCTTGCAATTTATCTTGAAAAGAACGAAAAATTGAAGCGTCAGATTAAAGGTGCAATGTCCTATCCGATTATCACAATGGTTGTAGCATTTGTGGTCGTTACGATTCTCCTTGTATTCGTTGTTCCTCAGTTTGCGACAATGTTTGCGGATATGGGGCGAGAGCTTCCTGCTCCGACCCAATTTGTTATCGACTTATCAGAGTGGCTTCAGGCCAACATTGTCTATTTGTTGGTTGGTATTGGTGGAACCATCTATGGAATACGATACAGCTATAAAACCGACGGTGGAGAAGTTTTTTGGGATAAGTTCCTGCTCAGAGCGCCTGTTATCGGTAATGTTGTCATAAAGGTATCTGTAGCTCGTTTTTGTCGAACACTGGGAACAATGCTTTCATCGGGTGTAGCGATTTTGGAAGCACTGGACATTTGTGGAAAAACAAGTGGCAACCGTGTGATTGAGGATGCTGTAAATTTTGTTCGACAAGGGATTTCAGAAGGGCGTACTGTCTCTGATCCTTTAACAGAAACAGAGGTCTTTCCAGAGATGGTATGCCAAATGATATCGGTAGGTGAGGCAACAGGTGCATTGGATGTAATGCTCAACAAAGTGGCCGACTTTTATGAAGATGAAGTAGATCAGGCTGTTGAAAATATGACATCATTATTGGAGCCTATGATTATGGCTTTCTTGGGTGTCGTTATTGGGGGGCTTGTTATTGCGATGTATCTTCCTATCTTTACAATGGCAGCAGGGGTATAAAAGATTCCCTTTGGAGAAAGCATGCGATTGGACCAATCGCAAACAGCGAGAGATCTTGCGTTTTATATTTTATTTCGATTGATCATATCACTGGGGATCCTTCTCTGGTCTGTATGGTTTTTGCGAGATGCGCCAGAGTCTCTTCTTGCGGTTCAGTCTCAATTTTATCTTGCTGCAACAGCCTTCTTCGTTATGGGGGTATCTGCCGGTCTGGCTCCTCGATATGCCAATAATCCAGTATTCATTTGGTCACAAGTGTTGGTGGACGCAATTTTTGTCTCTGCGCTTGTTTCTGCTCAGAGTGTAGAGTCTCCATTTTTTATGCTGTACTCTCTCAATATTGTTGGAGCTGTGCGCCTTTTACCACCAAAGGGTGTATTGGTGGTTTCCATACTGGATACGGGTGCTTTTTTAATTGTGATGAGTACTGAGATTTTATCAAGTACAGATCTTGGTACGACTCCAGATCTGTTTATCTACACACAGATTGTCTTCCGAATTTTTGGTCTGCTTTTGATTGGTGTTTTGGCTAGTTCTCTTGCATATAGGCAAGCAGAGACACAGCGAAATTTTGCTGCACAGATTCAGGAAACCAGATTGCTTTCCCAGCAGCATCAGCATCTTTTAAAGAGGCTTCCCATAGCAATGTTTTTGGTGGATGATGGAGTTGTTTCTTTTCAAAATGCAGCATCGATACGATATTTTGGCGAGGTACTCAATCTTGCGATTGAAGATGTGCTTGATCAGCAAGCTGATCACTGGGAGTTACAGTGGTCTTCTTTAGCTGGTGAGGGACTTTTGGAAGCCCGAACAGTACACCTAGACGAATATAGGAAAGTGTTCCTTTTTGAGGATGTCACACAGCTTAGAAAGATGGAAGCAAAATCTCTACGAGAAACTAGATTGGCTGCTGTAGGGCGCTTAGCAGCAAGTTTGGCACACGAAATCCGAAATCCTCTTGCTTCTTTATCAGGCGCGGCACAGCTACTGCAAGAGGCCAATAAAAATAAGCTGCACACAATTATTTTACGAGAAGTAAAACGCCTAAACGAATTGGTAGAAGACTTTTTACGTTCAGCCAAACCTCCTTCATTAAAGAGAGAATTTCTTGCTCCGGAGCCGATTATTACAGAGGTAATAGAGATGTTTTCTGTCGATCCAAGGGCGGATCATCTTCGTGTAGAACTATCTTTACAAGAGGATGAGTTTGAAGTCTTTTTGGATGAAAAACATTTTCGACAGGTACTGTGGAATCTCATTTTAAATGCTTCTTATGCAACGCAAGAAGATGATATTATAAAGATTTCTACAAAAAGAGAAGAGCAGTTTTGGGTAATGAGTATTGCGGATACAGGCTCGGGCATAGAGCCAGAACTTTGTACAAAGATTTTCGATCCATTTTTTACGATGCGCAGTGGAGGTACTGGTCTTGGTTTGGCTACAGTAGAGAGAATTGTGCAAGGACATGGCGGAACAATTACAGTGGAAAGTACAGTTGGAGTTGGAACAACATTTTATGTTCAGATTCCACTATTGAGGTCATAAACAATGAAGAATGAACGCCTTTTAATTATCGATGATGAACTTTCCATTCGTGAGTTACTTGAAATTTTATTTGAACAAGATGGATATCACGTACAAACTGTTGGTTCAGCGGAGGAGGGGTTTGAGATTCTCCGTTCACAGAAAATTGATCTGGTTTTATCGGATTTGAATTTACCAAAAATGTCAGGTCTTGAACTTTTGAAGAAGCTCAAAAAAGAAAATATTGAGACTGATTTTATTATGATGACAGCCTATGGTTCTACAGAGAATGCAATTGAAGCCATGAAAAAAGGAGCGAGTAATTATGTTCTTAAACCTTTTAATAATGATGAGCTTCGTTTGGTGGTGCAAAGAGCCTTGGGTGTGCAAGCATTGGAACAAGAAAATAGAAAACTTAAAGAAGGTCAGCGTCTATTAAATTTTGGCTATCTGGTTGGATCAAGCTCCAAAATGAATGCAGTATACGATTTGGTGCGTAAGGTGAAAGATAGTAAGATCAATTGCATGATTGTTGGTGAATCAGGTACGGGTAAAGAGATGGTGGCTCGATCGATTCATCATGCAGGACTGAGAAAAGAGCATCCTTTTATCGCGATCAATTGTGGGGCAATCCCCGAAAACTTGGTCGAGAGTGAGCTATTTGGACATAAAAAAGGGGCTTTTACGGGAGCGATTCGAAACAAAATAGGATTAATTCAAGCCGCTTCAGGAGGAACGTTATTTCTTGATGAAGTGGATGCTCTCCCACTTAGTGCTCAGGTAAAGTTGTTACGTGTTCTCCAAGAGAGACGTGTAACACCGGTAGGAGATATATCAGAGACAAGTGTAGATGTACGAATCATTGCCGCAAGTAATAGTGATTTGGAGATGCAAGTACGTCAGTCGTTGTTTCGAGAAGATTTGTATTATCGTTTAAATGTGGTTGAGATTGCTTTACCAGCATTGAGAGAGAGAGGAGAAGACGTTGTTGAACTCTCTCGTTTTTTTATGGATAAGTATGCAAGAGAATATGGAAAATCATTAATAGGAATTGCTCCAGATGCGTTAGACCGATTGAGACACTTTCCATTCCCAGGTAATGTTCGAGAATTACAAAATCTTATAGAACGAGCCGTAGCACTTTCTGTTGGTAATGTGCTTCAAAAAAGAGACTTCCCCGATCATGCGCAAGGAAGTTTTTGGAAACGAGAAGAAATGGATCCACTTTCATTTCCCGAAGATGGAGTTCATTTGGATGCTATGATTAGTGAGTTAGAAAAGAAGTGGCTAATTTCTGCATTGGATAAAGCAAAGGGGAAAAAGGGAAAAGCAGCAGAATTATTGCATATGACATTTCGTTCTTTTCGTTATCGTTTGACGAAACATGGCTTAGACTGACAAAAAATGTCAACAAAATGAACAATTGATGTCAGTTTTTTTAGAATTGTGAATTTATAGGCACGGATAGGTACACTTTTTTTGGCATGAAACTTGAAACATACAAAGCAGGTTGTTATTGCTCAATATAGATGGCAACCCATCCAAACCCAACACTTATTTTTATATTTGGAGTGAACATGTTTAATCGTAAAGGTTTTACTCTTGTTGAGCTAATGATCGTTGTAGCGATTATTGGTATTCTTGCAGCGATCGCGATTCCGAACTTCGTATCCATGCAATACAAGTCAAAACGCGCAGAAATCCCACAAAACATCAAAGCTATTAAAATTGCTGAAGTAGCTTACATGCAAGACTATGACGTATACGTCAAGTGCTCAGCATACCCATCAACACCAACCAAAACTACTCAAGACTGGGTGAAAGCTTCATCTGGTGGTTTTAAGACAATCGACTTTACACCCAATGGTGATGTTCGTGGTTCATACATGGTGTCGACTACAGCAACAAACTTCACAGCTACTGGTCTTTCTGATGTAGATGGTGACACTGTTTATGCTACATACCAAGCAACCAAGACAGAAAATCCAAACCGACCAACTACACCAGCAGATGTATACTAATCTGTAACGTAGTTTAATTCATGTAAGGGTGGCATTTGCCACCCTTCATTGTTTAGATGTACAACATAATTTTCAATGTGAAGCATAATATGATTCAGAAAGAACATAGAAGAGCTCTTTTATTATGTGTGGTGGTATTTTTGATGTATGTGCCGACCATTTTTTTGGGGTTTGCACTCGATGATATTTTCCTTATAGAAAAAAATCCATATCTGAGAGAAGATCCTTGGGCATTGCTTTTGGGTGATTTGTGGCTTGGGGATGAAAGTGTAGCGCAAAGTTCTTTTTTTCGGCCTCTCTTTATCTTGAGTATATTAATTGATACCTGGTTGGGCGGAAATCCGTGGATTTTTCATCTTCATAATATTATCTGGCACATCGCTGCTGGTGTAATGCTGTACCTTCTTCTTCGAAGATGGCTGACAGACGAACAGGCTCTTTTGGGATTCGGAATTTTTGCTCTTCACCCTCTTCAAAGTGAAACCGTTATTTGGATCTCAGCTCGAAATGATTCTATGGCGGCCTTCTTTGTTTTTCTATCCCTTTGGCTGTATACAAAACAAGAAGTTTCTCTCATGACGATAACAGGACGTTTTGTGAGTGTTTGTTTTGCTCTTTTATCAAAGGAAAGTGCAATACTACTTCCAATTCTCGTCTTGTTATCGACTTCAAAAGACAGAAAGCGTTTGTTGATAGAATCTGGTAGTGCTGTCTGTCTTGTTATGGCACTGAGAGCATACTTAGACTTGGGCGTACATACAGTAGAAGAGTCTCATATACGTCTATTCTTAGGATCCTTAGATGTATTGGTTTTTGGAGATGCTTCTCGATTTCTTCTTCCATGGCCTCTTTCTGCGACAAGACCACTTGCTTGGGATGTGCTTTCATGGATAGAAATACTAAGTGGGATCGGAAGTATACTCTTTGGTTTGTGGATGATGAAGATTCCTCGAGCTGGGATTGCATTGTCTGTAGCTTTTTTGGTTTGGATTCCAACGTTACTGCCTACCATGCTCAACGGAATGCATGGAGATCGGTATCTATATCTGCCTTTGGCAGGGATCTCTTTTGCAATCGCTTGTGCTGTACCATGGAGATCTTGGATGTGGATTATTCCGGTGATTTGGTCGGTAGTAATTCAGCAACGCATTCCAAATTGGAGTAGTGATCGTACGTTATGGCTCTCTATGTATACGCAAAAACCATCCTCTTTTTCTGCAGTGAGCTATGCGCATATTTTGTATAACCATAAAGAATATCAAAAGGCTGCTGTTTTGTATCAAGAAGGATATGCTGAGCCTGTTCCGTACTTGGCCGGTTGTGGTCCATACTTGGTTTCCATCATAAAGGTCTTAGGACCAAGTGCTGTATTGGAAGCAGGTGAGTGGGCTCTAGAACGAGGTTGTACTCTATCGGGTACGATGGGAGGTGTTCTTGCTCTTGGATTGGCCTCCGATCAAAGATGGTCAGATGCAGATCAGTTGCTCCAAATATCTCCCTATGATCCCACAAAAAGAATACTTGTGATTGAGGGAATCCTTGCATTAAAAAAAGGGGATTGGTTTCGATTTTTGGAAATTAGAGAAGGATGGAGCGATCAAAACAATTTTGATCAGCAGATTGCTCTTTTGTTGCAAGAGGAAGAAATGAAGATACAATACCTTCCAATCAAGATAGAGTAAAAGAAATGTTAAGATTGGTTTTACTATTCGTTTGTGTGTTCTCAGCACATCAATGTCAGCGTAATCTAGATGCAGAAAGGTTTTCTTCTGTTGGCAAAAAAGAACGATATTTTTTACCAAATGCAAAACTCCTCAAGGCAGGAGTTATGGGGCATGATGAAGCTGCTGCAGATCTTCTGTGGATTCGTAGTATTTTAATTAGTGCTGATTTTATTGAAAATTGTGAAAAAAAAGAAGGGGATTGGCTCTACACGATGCTTCAAGCGATTGTTCATTTGGAGCCAAAGTGGAAATCCGTATATCATTATGGTGGATTAATGATGGATTTATGTGACAACATTGATGGTAGTGATGCCTTATACAAGCAAGGTTTTTCCGAGTTTCCGCAAGAAAGTCGTTTTGCTTTCTTATTATCCACAAATGCTTCGAATCATCACGATGATGTCGATAGGGCATTATACTGGATGCAAAAAGCAGCTTCCGTTCCCAGTGCTGCTCCGTGGTATTCTGCAGCAGTTGCTGGTTTGATAAAAAAAGGAGATGGATTGGACTCTTCTATTCTCTATTTGGAACAGCAGTTGGAGACGATGCCTCCTTCTGTTTTACGAGATTTTACAGAAGAACGTTATCGTCTGTTGGTACACGATTCTCTTGTGCCAAAGATAGAGAATCTTCGCCAAAAATTTATTCAAGCCACGGGTCGTAATCCCAAGACAGTAGAAGAATTGCATATACCGGTTCCAGATCCATATGAAGTCAAGGGAGGGAGATGGGTTCTATCTGCAGATGGCCATATCCGTTCTTCAATTATAGAGACAAAAGCGATACGAAAGGCACAGGTTAGTGAAAAAGAGCTGCTTCGGTTAGCAAAATGAGTGTAGATGTACTGCTTGGATTGGGGAGCTCATTGGGAGATCGGAACCGTCATATTCAATTGGCATTGCGTTTTTTGAGTGTTCACACGAGCATCCATATCTCTAGAATAAGTCGCATATACAAGAGTGTTCCTCTTGGAGAGGCTGATTCTTTATTTTGGAATTTATGTTGTATCGTTGAAACTTCTCTTTCCCCGAAAGAATTGCTTGAAACAATAAAAAAAATAGAGAAAAAAGTAGGAAGAAAGGAAGCGAGAAGGTGGGTCAATCGTATCATCGACATTGATATATTGTTATTTGGATCTGATTGTATTTCAGAGACTGTTTTAATCATTCCCCATTCACAATTTTGCCATCGTGCATTTGTTCTTCAACCAGCATTAGAAATAGCGGGGAACTGGATTCATCCTCAAAAAGGGTGTGTATTAAAAGATCTACCGATTCCCAATCCTCGTTGTTGGTCTAATTAAATGATTTGCGTTAAGTCGTACTCAAATCAGTAGAACAAGAATCTTATCGTGAGGACACAATGAAAATATTTTTAGACACAGCCAATATGGATGAAATTAAAAAGGCCAATTCTATTGGTGTAATAGATGGTGTGACGACAAATCCAAGTCTTATTGCAAAAGAAGGTGGAGATTTTATTCAAACATTCTATGATATTTGTGAACTTGTGAATGGCCCTGTTTCTGCAGAAACAATAGCGCAAGATACACAAGGAATGGTTCGGGAAGGAGAGCTTCTGTCTCAAATCCATGAGCATATTGTGATTAAATTACCACTGACAACAGCAGGCTTGGCCGCGTGTAAGCAGTTGACCGATCGTGGTATTAAGACCAATGTTACATTGTGCTTTCAAGCATCTCAAGCCTTACTTGCAGCAAAAGCGGGAGCAACATACATATCTCCTTTTTTGGGACGTTTGGACGATATTTCACATGATGGTGTTGGCCTCATTCGCGATATCGCGCATATATACGACAACTATGGAATGAAAACAGAGATTTTGGCCGCCAGTATACGTCATCCCAAACACTTTGTAGACGTGGCTCTTGCAGGAGCCGATGTAGCGACCATTCCAGCCAATGTCTTTTGGAAACTGTTCAATCATCCTCTAACAGATTCCGGGAATACTCGATTTTTACATGATTGGTCTACGGTACCCAACAACAATATTGAGCAACAAGTTCAAGAATGGTTAAAAAATCGAATCTAAGTTTACTCGACAGTTAAGATCTTCTCTCGTGATGTACGCTCTTTCATAGAGAGTTTTTGCAATGGCTACAAAAACTTCCTATTGATAAGCAGAAAGCCATCGGACAAAAATCTGATCCTGTTTGCTGTTTAGTGAACCTTTAAGAAAATGAATAATTATTCATTTTCTATTTTCGGAACATAGAAAACCGAATTAGAGGATTAACATTCTCACACATGATTGTATGTATGGCAGGTTCAAGTAAAAGAAATCAAAATGATAAGCGGACGCGAATTATCGACGCAGCGATTCAAGTAATAGCAGAAAAAAGCTATCATTTGGCGCGGATTAGTGATATCGCAAAAGTAGCTTCCGTTGCAGATGGAACCATTTATCTATACTTCAAAAATAAAGAAGCGATATTATTGACGATTTTTGAAGAGAAAATGGAAGAGTTGATAGGGATCGTTCGTTTAGAACTTGATGCGATAACAGGTGCTGAAGATCGTTTGCTTTGTTTTATTGAGCAGCATTTTATTCAGGTTCGGCGTCATCCAGAACTGGCCAGAGTGTTACAGATAGAGCTTCGTCAGTCGAGTCACTTTATACATGACTATCGTCCTGAATCGTTGTGGGAGTATCTTAAAATAGCGAGTGAGATCATTAAAGAAGGTCAAGAAGAAGGTGTTTTTCGCCCTGATATAGACCCGTTTATTTTTCAATGGTCTCTTTTTGGAGCTTTGGATGAGCTATCTGTACAATGGATCCTTTCTAAAAAACGAGAGCGTTTTCCATTTCAGCAGGTGGCACAGCAAATAGGCTCTGTATTTCTTTCTGGATTAACAACAAAATAACAAAGGAGTTGCTTGTGAAAATAGCAGTATGCATCAAGTTGGTCCCTTCAATTGAAGGAATCATAACAATTAAAGACCCTTCGATTGGGGTTTCTGAAGACGATGCCAAAATTGGAATTAACGCATATGATGAAGTTGCCCTTGAGCAAGCGGTACAGCTAAAGGAAAAGGGTGTCGCCACAGAAGTGATTACATACACAGTATCGAATCGTCCAAAGACGGAAAGTACACTAAGAGCAGCATTGGCAAGAGGTGCTGATCGTGCTGTCTTGATAGAAGATGATTCGTTGGCCAATGCAGATGCATTAAATGTTGCACGGGTACTTGCCAAAGCGATTCAAGAAGATGAGATCAGTATGGTCTTTTGCGGAATGGAAGCAACAGATATCAGTGGGGGACAACTTCCACCAATGTTGGCAGAGTGTCTTGGTTGGGCGCAGGTATCAGGAGTAAATGAACTTGAGACAGATGGTTCTTCCTTTAAAGCTTGGCGTGATGTGGGTACAGGAACCAAGGCATTGATATCGGGTAGCGGTCCAGTCGTATTCTCATGCGATAAAACATTAAACAAGCCTCGTTTCATTAAGTTAAAAGACCGTCGACAAGCAAAAAAGAAACCTTTTGAAACCAAAACAGCATCTGATATTGGAGCCGATGTTGGAGAGATTTCCGTTCAGTATGACAATTGGTCTCTTCCCGCGAAAAAGGCAGAATGCAAGTTTATAGAAGGAGATGCACAAACAGCTGTTCAAGAGTTGGTTCGTCTTCTTCGCGAAGAAGCAAAAGTAATATAAGGAGAAAATGATGAGTTCAAATATTTTGGTGCTCTGTGAGCACAATAGTGGTGTTTTTGCAAAAACAGCATATGAGTTATTGTCCAAAGCAAAAGAATTATCAGGTTCTCTTGGGGGGCAGGTTTGCGCTGTTGTAATTGGTGATGCAGATGGTGCTTCTCTTGGAAATTATGGAGCAGACAAGGTTTATTCTGCAACAGGAGAAGGATTTCAAGCACTCAATACAGGAGTCGCAACAAAGGTTGTACAAGCTGCGATAGAAGCGTGCTCTCCCAAGCTTCTGCTTGGTGCTGCATCACCAGCGGGAAGAGATATCCTACCGCGTCTTGCTATTCGTTTGAATGCAGGTTTTGCACCAGAATTGGTAGATTTGGCAATCCAAGAAGGTGTTTTGGTGGGAACTCGTCCAAGTTTCACGGGCAAAGTATATCACGATGTTCGTGTCTCTACAGATCTGCAAATTTTCTCCGTCCGTCCCAATGCTTTCTCTGTAGAGTCTACTGGAGGTAGTGCACAAGTAGAGTCCCTTTCTGTAGAGATTTCTGATTTTGACACCTCATTTACAGTTACAGATGTTCAGGTTTCAGAAGTACAATATGTCGATTTGACAGAAGCTGAACGAATTGTTGCTGGAGGTCGGTCGGTAAAAAGTAAAGAGAGTTTTGATACTCTCATTCGTCCGCTTGCCAAAGTTTTGGGAGCAACAGCGGGCGCCAGTCGTGCTGCTGTAGATGCTGGATTTGCAGAGCATTCAGAGCAGGTTGGCCAAACTGGGAAAATCGTAAACCCATCTTTGTACATTGCATGTGGTATATCGGGTGCTATCCAGCACTTGGCTGGTATGCGTACTTCTCGTGTTATTGTAGCCATTAATCAAGACAAAGATGCACCGATTTTCTCTCATGCCAATTATGGTATCGTTGCGGATATGTTTGATGTCTGTCCGGTTCTTACAGAAGCATTTTCTAGCGGAGGAACAGTCTCAAAAGTAGAAAAAAGTCCTGTGAAAGTAGAGTCTAACGAATCAAAGCCTGTTCAAAAAGAGGCAACGCCAGCCCCCAAAGAAGCGAAGAAAACTGTAGAGGAGGCTCCAGTAAAAGCGGAGCCGAAAAAAGAAGCAGCACCAGCTCCGAAAGAAGCGAGTCCAGTTGCTCCAGTAACTCCA
>NYTD01000201.1 GCA_002683315.1 Deltaproteobacteria bacterium
AAGAGAGAATTCGTTGTATGACTGCCTTTGCGGTTTTCCCAACATATGGAGGTGTTCCAGATAATATTTCATAAAGGATGCAACCCAAGGAATAGATATCGGTCCATGGTCCTTGTCTATGTATTGTTCCATTGGCTTGTTCAGGAGACATATACGATGGTGTTCCACTTATCTCTCCTGAAAGAGTATCGAAGATACGTTGTTCAGAGCGTGATGTTTTAATATTTTGATCTTTGTTGTCACCGATTATTTTCGCAACGCCCCAATCGATAACCAATACTTCTCCAAATTCTCCGAGCATGATATTACTCGGCTTGAGATCTCGATGTATGACTCCTTTGCTGTGTGCAAAGGCGATTGTCTTGGATACTTGAATGAGGATTTCGATGGATTGTCGGAAGCTCCATCCTCCTTTTGTTTTTTGCCATTTTTCATCAACAATACTTTCATGAAGTTCTGCGATTACCGTCCCAAGATGGAAGCCTTCTACTTCTCGCATAGTAAAATACAATTGCTCACCTTGGGTGCCCATAGAGTATACAGGGACAATATTGGGATGTTGAAGCTGCGCACATATTTGCGCTTCTTCAATAAATCGCACACAGCTTGCATTGTCTTTTGTTAGTTTGGGATTTAGCAATTTAAGAGCAAGACTTCGTTTGAGTTGTTTGTCAAAGACACGAATGACAAGACCCATTCCTCCTTTTCCCAATAGTCCCATTCTTTCATACATGTCGATGGTTCTTGTATTGGTTGACAATCGGACTGTTTGTTCAGCATTTGGGATAGAATCGGAGGGTGCAAGAAGACTGGATTGAAACGGGAGAGTTTGTCCTTCCTCTGGTTTTGGGGTTGAAATGATGGTTGCATCGGATCGAGATGACAGATTCGCTTCTTGTATGGTGAGATCAGAAGAAAAAGATTGTTCCCATATGCGCATTAAGTCCTTTTGTGCTTCTTTCGATAGCTTATGTTTTTCGATAAACATGTGCAGTGATTTCATAGATTCATCCAACAACAGTATGTATTAATACGATTACAGATTTATGTGTACTTGACCATAAATCATTGGCAGAACATCACATTTATTCATTGATATAAATGGAGGGAGAGCCTTTTTGTACCGAGCCTATCATGTTTGCACTCAAGCATCCTTGGGCTTGTAGTGCACTACAAAGTTGTGGTGCGACATCTCTAGAAACTGAAAACAAAAGCCCACCGGATGTTTGTGGATCTGCCAATAATTGAAGATCATGATGGGTAATCGATTCATGATACGTAATGTGATCTTGTACAAAGGATAGATTTCTCGCCGTAGCACCGGGACGAATCCCTTTTCTTAGAAGTTCGATGGCTTCAGTGTGTATGGGGACCTGCTTGTAATTGATGGTAATAGAACATTGAGAGCCTTTTGCCATTTCCAATAGATGTCCGATAAGGCCAAATCCGGTGATGTCTGTGGCTGCGTGTATGGGGAAATTTTTACCGGCTTGTGCAGCTCCAGCATTGAGCATGGTCGTGCTTTTTATAAACAGGTCATAACCTTCTTTACTAAGTTCCCCTTTTTTTATGGATGATCCCATAATCCCGATTCCGAGAGGTTTTGTTAAAATGAGGACGTCGTCAGCTTGCGCTTTGGAATTGGACCATATTTGATCCGGGTGAATGACGCCGCTAACAGAAAGTCCAAATTTGGGTTCTGTATCATCGATGCTGTGTCCTCCAGATAGAGGAATACCCGCTTGTGCGCAGATATCTGCTCCTCCTTTCATGATTTCGTTGGCGACAGAAGCGGGTAGTTTTTTGATGGGAAAACCAAGTATGGCAAGCGCCATGATGGGGTCTGCACCCATGGCGTAAATATCGCTTAGTGAATTACAGGCGGCGATTTGACCAAAATGAAAGGGATTGTCCACAATAGGCATAAAGAAATCAAGGCTTTGAACCAGAGCGAGATCGTCTCGTAATTTGATGACTGCAGCATCATCGTTGTCTTCAAATCCAATCAAAAGATTGCGATGAAGCGGTGGGATATCTTGTAAAATTAGGTCTAGATCCTCCGGACCTAGTTTACAGCCTCAGCCTCCACCATGGGAATACTGAGTTAGTTGTACATCATGATTCTTTTCTGATTTGGACATAGAAACCTTCAAGCGTAAGTACAATCGTATTTGACATTGCGTTTTATTGTAAGAACATATAATCTAAATCATGGACGAACAACAGATTTGAATGGTGAATGGTGGACGAAAACGATCGAAGACTGGGAGAATATGAGCTACTGGAGAAGATAGCTTCAGGAGGTATGGCAGAAGTTTTTCGTGCACGCCGAACTCGTTCCAGTGGATTCGAAAAAATATTGGTTATCAAAAGGATTCTCAACCATCTTGCTGAAGATTCAGAGTTTATCCAGCTATTTATCGATGAGGCGAGAATCGCGGTTCATCTCCGAGATGCAAATATCGTTCAGATTTTCGATCTTGGAGAGCGTGAAGGTCAGTACTTCATGGCCATGGAGTATGTAGAAGGGTTGGATCTCTCTCGACTTCTAACTCGATCAAGCCCGCAACGTAGGTTTCCCATTAAACTTGCACTTTTGATCTGTGCAGAGGTTCTGAAAGGACTGCAATTTGCGCACAATTGCTGTAATGAAAAAGGAGAGCCAATGAATATCGTTCATTGTGATATCTCTCCTCAAAATATATTAATATCCTATGCGGGAGAGGTGAAACTCACTGATTTTGGAATTTCTAGGGCGGCATTTCAGCTCGAAGATCAGCATCAGGTCATACGTGGTAAATATGCATATATGGCTCCAGAGCAAGTGATGGGAGGAGTATTAGACCAAAGAACGGATTTGTTTGCGCTCTCAATTGTACTGTTCGAAATGTTGACGGGATATCGCCTTTTCAAAACCAAAGACAGAAATAAAACGCTTTTAAAAGTTCGAAAAGCAGAGGTTCCTTCTCCTCGTTCCTATCGTCCAGAGATTTCCGAAGAATTGGAACGGTTGTTGTACAAGGGTTTGGCTCGTTTTCCAAAAGACCGTTTTCAAAATGCGGAAGAGATGCTGATTGCATTGGGAGATGTCATCAGTAAAGAAGGGTTGCAGTCAACCAATCAAAATCTATCCGAATTTATCAAAGAAGTTGGAATCGGTGGTGCTTCACCCAACGTGACATTAATTGCGCAGAAGAAAACGCTACCTCCTTCCTCAGTTGTAATTTTATCGGCAGAAGCGATTCATCCCCCTCGAAATCAAAATGCTCCTCGTGCAGCACTATCTGATCTGATACAGGTGTGGGAAGAACTTGTAATCAAGAGTGGTGGCGAAGTTTGGGAGCGATATGACGGTTCTCTACTTGCTGTTTGGGTGGCGAAAACAGGGCTGGGCAATGCTGTGCGTCGTGCTGCCAATGTCAGTAAAAGAATGTATCATGCTGCTCGTGAGTGCGGGTACCAGCCTGGTATAGGTATTTCGCCGGGGGTAGCACGTATTTCCAGTGAAACAAAGCGTCCTGCGGAAGGTTGGGAATTAGAAGGCCCTTTTTATCTTGCTCGGTGGATGATGAACTTTTCAGTCCATAGAGGAAGAATCTTAATCACACAAGTGTTTGCTCGTCAGCTTTCTCAAAATGTTCAGCTTATAGGTAGAATGGCTCTGCAAACAAATCACAACATCAATATTTATGAGATCTAGTGTCTTACAAAGTATACATCACGTGTTGATGAAATGGAATCCCAGTACAGAGCGGCTTGAACGATTTAAATCACAGTTTTTATCCTACAAAGAAGAAGATTTTTGTTCCCGGCTTCATACAGTCCCCGGGCATTTTACGGCATCAGGCTTTGTTCGAACATACGATTTTGCATATATTTGTCTCATTTTTCATCCTCGATTTAAAAAGTGGATTCAACCAGGAGGTCACTTGGAATTGGGTGATGAAGATATCTTAGAAGCAGCAAAACGAGAAGTATTAGAAGAAACAGGGCTTTCAAATATTACGTGGGATGGAACGATTCGCCTTGATGTACATGATGTTCCGACTACGTCAAAACAAGAAGGACATCTGCACTTTGATGTACAGTTTGGGTTTATCGCTCCATTTGTTCCTTTGAGTGGCGATATCCGAGCGGATTGGATAGCATATGATTCATTTGACAAGAGTAAATCCGATGATTCAGTCAATCGATTTTTGGAGAATTGGCGATGAGTAACTTTTCCAAGTCGTTGTTGCACATTTTGAGAACAATTGAGGGTGCTCCTTTTGAAAAAAGAGGTGATCTGTATGAAGAGAGTTTGCTGTTGCTCAAGCAGGTAGAGTCAGACTATCGTGGATGGAGACAACAGCAATTTGGTATGTATATCTCACGGTTCGCATCGATTGATTCCGTTCAGCTTGTGTTGGATGTAGATGAAGAAGAAGGACTCAATGAGTTTTGGGGGATTACATTTCGCGCGCAAGATTGGGAAGCATATCTTCCGGTACATTGGCTGGTAGATTCCTTTTCCAAACATGAACAAGGTACCTATGGATCTGCACGAAAACATTTTGTACAGGCATTAAAGAAAAAAGGGATTCTTGTCGATTCATTATTTTGGGAACGTGTACAAGGATTATCTTCTCTTGTATGGGAAGATACCAAGTTTTGGTCGGGTGTGCATGATGCATACAATCGGACAGAATTTTTGAGCAGCAAACGGAATTCGTCGTTTCTATGAATCGATGGTGGGATGACAAACGTTTCGGTGATATTGATTCTCCCACATATGTGTACAATCAAGCGATAATTCGTGAGCAAGCGTTCTTGGTACGCAAAGAGATGAACGATATTACGCTTCTGTATGCACTAAAAGCGAATTCTCATCCAATAATCTTAGATCAGATGAAAAATGAGGAGCTCATTGATGGTGTAGATGTAGCTTCTCTGGGAGAATTGCGAAAGGCGTTAAGAGCAGGATTTCCCCCTGGGTCAATTTCGGTCACTGGGCCGAGCAAACCGCTCCGATTTTTGAAGGAGTGTCTATCGGTACAAGTGGGCACCATCTGTGTGGAGTCCATTGTAGAGATGGAGAGAATTTGTACCTTAGGGGGGATGCAGTCTGGTAATCTGTTGCTTCGGGTGAATCCAAAAGAAGAAGTTCGTGCATTTCAGCTAAAGATTTCAGGGCGTTCGACCCCTTTTGGCGTAGATGAAGAAGATCTGGGGGAGGCGTTGGACTATCTCAAAAGTCGTCGTCATGTACTCCCGTTCAAGGGTATTCATGTCCATGCTGGCTCACAGTGTTTTAGTGCTCGCGGATTTTCCTTGCATACACAGGCTGTTCTTGATTTGGCGAATGATGTGAAAAATTATGGATTACCGGTTTCGATCATCAATCTCGGAGGTGGAATGGGGTATGGGAATTGGTTGCCGCATCGCAAAGCAGATATTGTCGCTTTTGGTAACCAGCTAAGGTATATTCGAGGTCAACATGGATTTGAGGGAGAAGTTCGAATTGAACCAGGCCGGTTTCTTGTCGCTCCCTCAGGTGTGTATGCAACACCGATTTGCACGATAAAAGAGAGCCGAGGAACCACATTTGTGATTTTGGAAGGAGGGGTCAATCATTTGTTTGCTTTGTCTCATATCGGATATCAGACAAAACAGATTTGGGTCGAGAAGCAATCTTTTGGTGAAGGAGAGAGCAAGAAGGTACAACTTGTAGGGCCTTTGTGTACTCCTGTTGATTCCTTTGGCGGTTTGGTAGAGCTAAAGAATCCAAGGGTGGGGGATGTTTTGTTATTCCCTTGTAATGGTTCGTATGGACTTTCCATGAGTCCTACTGGTTTTTTATCGCATCCTTTGCCGCAAGAGCGATTTGTAGACTATGAATAAAAAGGAGCGTGAAATGAACGAAAAATGTAAAGAGAAAGGGTGTTCAGTGCTTCTTGAGGACAAGAATACACAGGGATTATTGTTTCTTACACGGAATATTGTTGGCGTTTTTGGTCATCGTCTTGTCGTAGGGTATTGTCGTGTGTGTGCC
>NYTD01000202.1 GCA_002683315.1 Deltaproteobacteria bacterium
GTCATATTCTAGTGAGCGCTCAAGCTTGTCGTATGGACTTCGCCGAAAGATCGATATGGTTTTCATGTTGTCGTAAGGATTGGGTTGATACTTGTAGTGGCAGAGCACTACAGGGTCGTACCCGTGTTTTGTACCTTCAGCAACAATGAAGCTGTTCATGGCATACTCATGCCCGTTCATGTTGCCCAAGCATGGATCGATCACTATTAACTTTGGCATGATACTCTCTGTCTTGCAAAAGAGATTCTATAACCGAATAGGAGATAATAGACTTGTATTTACATGTCTGATATTTATCGGCATACCGTTTGAGCAAAATTTTGCTGAGCATCTTGGTTGTAGAATTCAGCTGTCATGCAGTTGTCTGAAATCTCTACCCAGACAAAACCTGGTTGTGTATCGTCTTCATAGAATGTTGGGTTACCTCTTGCCTCAAGATCTGTTGTTTTGGCAGCCGCGCCCGAAACAATAAACTCTGTTCCGCATGTAGGTTCAAGCCATTGTCGATTGTGATCGTGTCCTGCAAAATATACATCGACTTGTTCGCACAGGTAGGCGTCCATAAAGTCTTTTACACCAGCGCCTAATGGAACATCTGCAACAGACCATGAAGCAAGAAACTCCAATCCCTCATATGACCCAGCGTTACCATGTCTTCCATTTGAGATGTACGGATGATGTCCATATGCGATGACCCAATCAGTTTGTACATTGTTTAATGTTTCTTCCATCCACGGATATTGATCTTCTCCAGTGCTAAACCAAGGGTCCCACATTAGTGCATTGGTATCAAGGGCAATGAATGTCACATGTTCTTTAACAAAAGAGTAATATTCAGAAGGCATTGTCCATTTGTCCGAAAAATTGCTGTAGTTTACCTGATATTCTGATCGATCAAAGTCCCATCCTGTACCACACTGACCCAAAAAACATCCTCCATAGTCATGATTTCCAAGGGCAACATAAAATGGAAAATCCAAAATGGCGTATGGCATTTCAAATTTGGTCTCAAATTGTTCGTCGTAGACTGATGTGACGCCTTCGTCATAAAAGTTGTCTCCAAGATAGATGGCAAAATCACATCCAGTTCTCTCTCCGGTCTTTTGTGCACAGATGCTGCTGATGGCTTCTCCGTTTTGATATTGTGCTTCATTTCCCTCTCCTCCGTCTCCCAAAGCAATGAATCGAACGATGATTGGTTCTGGTTCTGGTTCTGGTTCTGCTTCCGGTTCATTACTCGGTTGAATTTCAGGCTCTGAACTGGGTTGTGAAGGTTCTGTACTCGGATTTGAAGGTTCTGATTGCTCTTGAGATGGTTCTTCAGTAGGAGGAATTGAGTCTTGCGTTGTTTTGTGACTTGTAGAACAGGCCGATATGATAAGAAAAAACATAGGGAACTCCGCAATAGACTTGTATACGTTATTTTAACTGAATATTATGGATTTGGAGAGGCCTTGCGCATCTTTCTTTCACAGTCTACTGTCTGTTGATGATGAATCGTTTCTTTTTGAATTGCAGGGAAGACAGGCTCAAGCATATATATCTGGTACCCTTCAAACAGTCCTGCAGCTCCTGAAGAGACATATTCCAGCAGTGTCATACTCTGTATTTGCTTTTCTAGCACAGAGGCATGGTATACTTGCGAATATGTGTCTTCTTTATCGAAAATAAGTCCGTGGACACGACCCATCGGACCTGATTGTTTTCCCCACACTTCAATATACCGGTTCATTGCAACAGGAAAAATGACATAGACACCAGAAGGCAAGTGCGGAGCACAAGAGAGTAGTGCATTGGGAGAAAAATAGGAGAATGTACTACGAATGCGTTCTGGCTTGTATAACGGACATGAAAATCTTTTATTCTTTGTGAATGCATTCAGCGTAAGATCGACGGACTTTTTTTGATCGGGCATACACATTAGGTAATTGTGTGTATCTATATTTCTTAAGGGAACAGGATCCAGATCCAAGGCTCGATCCAAAAAATGTTTTCGTGTACCAAATCCGATTACACCATCGTAGTATCGGATTCGATCCAAGAAGAGTTGTTCTTCTCTGTCTGTTTTGGCATATCCTTTGGCAATGACGTGTTGCCACCATGTTGTGCAGTTGACATCATTCCAATTCATTCGAGGATCGTCATCAAAAAAGTTTTCACCTTCTCCCAACATATCGTCATATCGAACCTTTTGATCTGGATGAGATTGGTAGAGTATATCTCGAATCCTTTCTAGCGAAAGAAGTGGTTGTGCGTGCAAAAAAGATAGAAAGATGAAGAGAGAAAACATTGGTATAAAAGAGCACAGTGAAAAGCAATTTGCGGTACAGTCATAGCCCGTTTTATTCTATACTTCCAAGTATGAATCAATCCGAATTTACGAAATAAATTCATGTTTTTATCTGGATACTTCCGTTATCGATCCTACCGGCCGTCAAAGGAGAGAAAATGAAGTCAAAAATATTTCTATTGAGTCTATGTGCAGCATGTTACGAGCAGCCCGAACAATTGGATCCATATGACGTTTTGAACGCCACAGTAGAGCAAGTGATTTTACCCGATTTGGATACCTTCAAAAGAACAGCGGAAGATCTAAAGGAAAATTCGGTTTTATTCTGCCAAGATCCATCTCAAGGTCGTCTTCAAACATTGCAGTTTTCATGGAAAGGTGGAAAAAAGATGCTAAAGACAATGGAACTTCTCAGTTTTGGTCCATACAATTTTGGTGAGATTGATGTATCAAGACGATTGGATAATTGGCCTGAGCGCGGCGAAGGGATTGAAGATCTTATCGCTGGGGATCAGATCATAGATACCACCTACCTTCAATCGATGAATCGAGCAGATTTGAGTCTTGGTTATCCCGCTTTGGGTTATCTTCTTCACTCTGATGAGGAAGCGGAAGATGTTCGCATTGGTTTTCAAGATGAACGACGATGTTCGTATCTTATGGTGCAAACCGAATTGAATATGGAGATTGTGAATGAGTTTTATCAAGCTTGGAGTCCACAAGGAATGGACTATGCTTCAGAGATTACACAAGCCGGAAAGGGAAGTTCCTCATTTACTTCTCCTCAAGAGGCTATTGGCGGTTTATTGCAGAGCATGAACCGATTGGTTCTCCACATGGCAGATCTCAAACTTGCACAACCCTTGGATATGGGAAGAAGGGATTCGGTAGAGGCTAAGTATAGTGGTTCTTCCTTAAAAGACTTGCATGACAATCTTGATGCAATTGAAAAATTGTATGCACAGCCATCCCCTAGTATTTCAGATTATATTCAAGCATATCAGGGGGCTGATGTAGATGTGTCGATTCTGGACGGTTTCTCCAATGTTCGATCGGTGTTGGATGCGATTCCTGAACCATTGTCTCAATCAATAGTGGATGAGCCTCAAAAAGTAGCTGAATTAATCGTAGCGTTAGAAGCGTTATCCGATGTCTTTACAAATGATGCCGAGCGGTTTTTGATGCATGCTCCTCATGGTTATTAGGAGTATAAATTACTTCTAATGACGCTTCTTGTTTTTTGAAATATATGAAACCATATATTGAGTCTTACAAACCAAGGAGATGATGTGGACTATCGAAATATTTTGGCATTGGCCTTTTGGATTCTTAGCGTTGGATATACATGGAACAGCATCCAAACCGCAAATGCATTTCCAACAGGACCCAATGTTTCCATGGGTAGTAATCCAATAGAGCAATCATATAAATACTGTAATGGAATGACCAATTCTTCTGTATTATCCAACACTGCAAGTCAAACGCTAATCGTAACTGATATTGTCGTGATAGGAGGTACTATAGAAATCTTAATCGACGGAAATGTACTTATGATGGCAGATTCTCACATTGCGTTGAACACAGGACTTCGTATCGATAGTGGCGCTACGCTATCGTGTACGGATGTGGGAGGTAATCCAAGAGTGACTGTTGTTGGTTACTATACGCACACTTAGCTTATTTCTGGCTGTATAGCATGCCTCCGATGAGCTGATACAGAACTCGTGCTCCAACATTTCCATCCCATTCTCCTTGCGGAGAGGGAGCGACTTCGCTTACATCGAACCCAATGATGGTTCTATCGCTTTGCGCCAGTGTTTTGATTAAAAATCGGGCTTGGTCAAAAGACAAGCCTCCGGGTACGGGAGTTCCCGTTCCGGGACAAAAGAGAGGAGAAAGGCCGTCAATATCAAAGGATATGTAGACTTTTTCTGGAAGCTGCTCACAGATCTCTTTGCATAGTCTTTCCCATGTTTCTCCTTTGAACATACGATCTTTTAGATGTGGATCAAAGTATGTATGTATGGAAGGGTGAGATTTTGAAATGTCGTATTCTTCAATACACAAATCTCGAATACCTACTTGTACGAGTTTTTGGGGTGGAGTGGGAAGATTCATGACATTGTGCATGATGGAGGCATGGGAAGAGTGAAATCCTTGGTAGGAGTCTCTGAGATCCGCATGAGCATCAATATGCAATATTCCAAAGTCTTCTCGGTTACTCCATGTTCGAATTAGACCAAAAGGAGTAGAGTGATCTCCTCCAAGAAGAACGGGAATTTTGTCATCAAAAAGAATTCTCTCCGCTTGTTTCTCTACCCAATTGTGAACGTTGCAGCAGGCTTGGTTGATGGTGTGCAAAGACTCTATATCTTCTGGGCTCAAAGGGATATCATCTTCATATTTTTCTTGAATCTTCTTGGCACATTGTCGCAAGAAATTATTTCTTTGCATGATCTGTTGAGGGATCTCAAGAATATGGATTCCGCTATCAAGAGGAACCCCATATGTCAGATCAAAAAAGTCGAGTTGAGAAGAAGCATGTATAATATGCTGCGGTCCAAGAGATGCTCCACTTCCATAGGATGCAGTAACATCCCAAGGAACGGGGATGATGATGATGTTCGAATCCTCATACGAACACCAGGTTCCAAAGATAGTACTGTTTGACATGAGTTCCTCGAAAACAAAAATAGGTTTGTTTTATTCTATTTTTCCTTCGTGCACATGAGTTTTCTCTCTTTTGATGCGATATATTTTATGCATGTATCTTTTATTTTTTTTCGCATGTGACCAACCTTCCATACAAGAGCGTTGGGAAAAAGAGCCTTTGGAATTAGTCGCTCAGTCTGCTGAACTTGAATCTTTTGAACAACAACTTCTGTTTCGCTGGATTCGAGATCAGCGCAGTGAAATGTTGCATGATTTTTGTACGCTATCTCATGTGGAAGAAGTGGAGTACCAGTGCTCTTTATTTGAGAATAGACCTCATTTGAGCGATATAAAAAAACGATCATCTGATTCCATTTTACATGGATATAAAGCCGATGAAGAAACAAGAACGATAAAAGAACGATTTCTTTTGGTACAAGAGCAGACTTCTACAAAGGAGATCGCAAAGATTTGTAATGGTCTTGATGATATGGTGATGCGTTCAGAGTGTTATTTTGTGGCAGCAGACTCCTTTCATAGCAGACGCGGAACAAAGGCTTTTCAAGATATGATTCAGTTGTGTTTTGCCAGTGGCCCTTTTGTAGATTATTGTCTGAGTCATATTCCACAGCGGATCATGCTTCCATCATTTCAGCAAGAGAAACAGTGGAAGAGATGGGAAGAACGATTTTTTTGGATGAAGACTCATTCCAATCAAGATATTCAATTATTTGGAGACAGGCTTATGCATCAGCTCGGTTTTCGTGTTGTGCAGGAGATGAGTGAATTATGTTGGGATTCTATCCACGAAGGGACACTGTTGGAGCCCATCTTCAAAGATGCTCTTGTTTTTTTTCGTTTTGCAGAGCAAGGAGAAAAACGTCGTTTTTTTGAAGCGATAGAACAGTGGGAGGAAATGTTTTATCCTCCATGCTCCACAGGCGTAAAAAAAGATACCCCCCGACGGATTCAGCTTTCCAGACCAGTGAAAACGTATGGATTAAGCAAGAGTTTTGTACAAGGATATCGGCGTCCTACCTCCAAAGACCGACAAGAGGATAAAGCTTTTCTCCTTCTAGAGGCAGGATTTTATCTTCGTGATTTATTCGTACTACATGATGCTACTCGTCATGTGTCGAAATCAGTTCAAAATAGAGCACGTCTCCTCATTGATGCAGTAAAGAAGTAGCGGTTTTTTGTTTACAAACGAGTTACGATTCAGATTGGAGAGACAGAATGATACAACAAGGCAAATTTAACAAGCGCACATTTAAAGGATATGTCAAACAGTCTTGTGAACGGAGATTATTCTTACATTTGGGTAACGGAAGAGAAGGTTGGACATATCAAGATGGATCTACTGTAGCGCTTGATGAGAAGACACACTCATTGGCACAGACTGTTGTGGTATATGGAAAAATTTTTGAAGATGAATATCTGTATTTTTTGAAAAATCATGGTGCTAAGCATATTCTAGATTGCACTCCAGGCTATATTGATGATGAACAATGGCCTTCCCTTATCATGCGCCAGAAAAAAGAGATTGAAGATTGGGAGCGAATTACAGAGGCTGTACAACAGCACGGGTTTATTTTTGCTTTTGAATTGATGTGGAAACCAGAAGAGGCATTTATCAGGCATATGTTGGGTGTCGATTATGCTCAGAAAGTCGAGGTTTCCCGTGGAGACCGTCCGGATGTTCTTCTTTTTGAACAATATTCAGGAACAGACTCTTTTTTTACACTTGATGAAAACGATCAGATTCTTTTGAAAGAGCGAGAGCATCATGGATTGGTGGTTACCGTTCTTGATATCAAGAATACACCGATTGATAAGTGTGAACGACATTTTTCAGATGTGATCTACTATATTATTTCTCTTTTATTTCGTCTCAAAGCATTGGGTTTTTCCGAAGAAATTGCGATAAGAGGCTCAGACAATGGCATTCTGGGACGTATTGAATTTGATCAGCTTCAAAAGATTAATCCGATTTTGTTGAAAGATATGATTCAAGGAGAAGAAGTATTTGATTCTGCAGGCATTTCCGTACAAGGGCATGTTTCTGTTGATTGGGAATTGTATAAAAGCCAGTGTACATCGTTTCAACGTGGTCTGTCGATGGTCATGGAGAAAAAGACTAATTTTGAAGATGTAGAGACTACCATTAGCAAAGATTGTCAATATTGTGTGTACTCTCATCATTGTTTGAACGGAACCTTGGATACGAGAGTGAAAGTATTCCAAAAGCCGAGTGGAGATGATGATATAGCAACACTACCATCGATGAAGCCACAGATTTTAAAATCTTTGAAATATCGTGATGTACATACAGTGAATGATCTTGTTGAGCATGCAGAGCGATTGGTTGACTTTAATTTGAATCAGACAGTATGTGATGAATATGCCCCGAAGCTTCGAGGATTGTATTTTCAAGCACTGGCGATACAAAAAGGAGTGGTTCTGGATCAAAATGAGTCAGAATATCAAGATATTTTTGCGCCAGGAGCATTTACAGTACATCTTCCTCCGAATAAGGGAAATTTCTTTTTTTTGGATGTAGAAGGAGACCCAGCGCAAAA
>NYTD01000203.1 GCA_002683315.1 Deltaproteobacteria bacterium
ATGCTAACAGCCGAAGGACAATCCAAAGCCCAAACATCAACATGGGACCCCGAAAAACTCTGCGCCACATCACATCTTGATCTTGAACTTGATGCTGTGACCTCAGAAACCTCCAATGTCATGTGGCTCCCAGATCTCCAAACTGAACTAGTCCAATTCGATACTACGAATTTGGATATAACCAACACAATCTTCAATAGAGCCACCGATGCAGATTCTATCTCCACCTTCAAACCTTCTGCAGACACTCCAGCACCACCAATCGTATCGCCTCCAGCAAAACGAAATCCCCCTGCAAAACCTAGTGTTGATCAGATTAGGGAATCTGATCCACGCGATGATGTGAATACAACCCCCAAGGATGCCGCGAGCACCTTGGGGGCTCCTCTGTAACAGCTCAGACCGCCGTGAACAAGATGGAGGATTGCCAACTTGCTTCACCAGTGGGGAACTGGGACCAATCCAATCCAAATTCGTTATCACCTATTAATTCAAGCCAACCTACAAGTGAAAACGAAAATCATACATATTCTACGTGTTTAAAAAATAAAATAAAACCAAAAAAAAACAATGACATCATCTTAAGTAAAATTCATCACATACATTCTACCTGCCTTCAAGCAAGACCATCCAAACAGCCAATGACCCCTCCAAAATGTGCATATGACGTCACTCCCTATAAGAATCCAACCAACACATCATCCAAATCTTCGCCAAATCAAAATCATTCCAAATACAAGACTTTCGGCGATCATCTTAGTGAAAAAGATCCAGATGATATTCGAATTGTGAGCCAAAATATAAATTGTTTGGGCATCTCAACCATCAATAACCCAAAACAGGAACGAGCAATAAATTGGCTCATACGTCATGAAGTCGACATAATCGGATGGCAAGAGATAGGGATAGCATTCCACATGCTACCACATTCAAATAGACTAGCTGAAAGATTAAAGGACCCAAGATGGACGAAACAACGAATTAGCTCAACTCATAACAAGCATGAAAAAGTAGATTCCTTCCAATATGGAGGTACTGCAATGGCTACCTTCGATGAACCGGCACATAGAGTTCATTCCACCGGTGGAGACACTACAGGTCTAGGACGTTGGAGTTGGATCACATTCAATGGAAAAAATAATGTCACAACTCGTATTATTTCTGCTTATGTACCATGTAAAAGCTCCAATGATAAATACAAGACAGTATATAATCAACATCGACGATACTTTCTTCGCCAAGGCAACACAGAATGTCCACGGAAATTATTCCAACTTCACTTAGTTCAATCAATTAAAAAATGGCAACAACAAGGAGAGCAAATAGTACTACTTATTGACATGAATGAGAATTTGAGCAGAATGGGTCCAATACAATCTGCTCTATGTTATGAATGTCAATTAATAGATCCCATTCGTGAAATTCATCATAAATCCAAGTCAAAATTGCCACCAACATCATTAACTGGAAGCGTTCCAATAGATGGCATTTTTGTATCTCCTCAACTACGCAATATCTCAAAAGGCGGCTGGATTAGCATTAGTGAAAGCGTCGGAGATCACAGAGCACTGTTTATTGATGTACCATCAAAAATTCTATTAGGAGAAAATTCATTTACCATCCATCGACACACTGCAAGAAGATTGACTTGTGACAGGCCAAATGTTGTAGGAAAGTTCAATGATTTACTTCAAAAACAATTGCAAAATCAACATACCTTCTCCTCCTTCGACAAATTTATGCATGCATATCAAAACAACGCATATGAGACTTCGCATCAAATAATTGTAGACTTAAACAAGATCGATAGATCCATCACCAATGCTGTCAGATATGCTGAAAAGAAGTGTCGAAAAATCAATGCAGGCAATGTACCTTATACACCAGAATTAAGTAATGCAGGTCAATTAATTAACTTGTGGAACAACATAATTCGCAAAAAGAAAGGATGCAATATTTCGTCAAAGTACTTGCAGCGAATTGCTAAGAAATTAGGTGTATCGCAACCTATGAAGTTATCCTTGCATGACTGTGAATTGGAAAGAAAAAGCGCTAGTAGAAATTATCGAAAGTTAAAGAAGAATGCACAACAATCTCGAACACTCTTTATGCATGATCTAGCAGCACAACATGCAGCTCGAGGCAATGAATCAATAAGCAATGTAATCCTTCGTATGACTAGAAATGAAGAATTACGATCTTCATATAGAAGAATCAAAAATGTCACCAAACCATTTTTAGGTGCTACCGAGAAAGTTTTAACTTCAATTAACAACTCATTAAATGAAGAGACAACAACAACTGATAAGGAAACAATAGAAAAGGCGCTGAGTGAAGAAAACATCAAAAAGTTTACTACTGCGTACAGTTCACCATTTCTTCAAAAACCACTCTCTCCATTATTAGGTCAAACTGCAACATCGTCTACAGCACAAAAAATATTGAATGGGACCTTCTCAGACCAAATCAAGCTATCGAAATCCACTAAACTTTTCATTCAACATTTAAAAATGCCAACATCGATCCTTAACAATCCTCCAAATGATTCACAGTGTTCCTTGAGTACCGCAAAAGCATATTGGAGGAAAAAACGAGAAAAAACCAATTCTTCAATGTCACAGAGACATATAGGTACATATAAAGCGATGACCTATGACTTACCTCTCCTTCGCTTAGTCAACTCAGTTTCCAACATAGCGTTTAACATAGGCCATCCCCTCGAGAGATGGACTTTCGATCTGGATGTATCTCTTCTAAAAAAACCCAACAAAATTCGACCTTCAGAACTCCGCACCATTGGGACCCTAGAAGCAGACTTCAACCAAAATGCTTCCCTCCATTTCAGCAGGAGAATGATGGGACTTGGCATAAGACGAAACATCATCCCTTCATCACAATATGCAAAGAAAGGCAACCGTGCTATTGAAGCTGCGATAGTTAAAATCCTCATCTTTGACTACTTGAGATTCAACAGGAAATCTGGCGCATTCATAGCCATGGACCTTATGAACTGTTTTGACAGAATGGCTCATCCTGTGTCATCCTTATGCACTCAAAGACTAGGTATCCATCCCCAAATAGCCAACTGTATGATCAGAGCTCTATGCCAAATGAAACACTTCATACGAACTGCATATGGGGACTCGCAATGGTCTTACATCGGCACCACTAACAGGCCGTTACAAGGAGCTGTCCAAGGAAATGGAGCCGCCTCACCAATTTTTGTTGCTATCAGTTGTGTTATTTTGTCTTTCCTTCAGTCACAAGTTGTAGGAGTCTACATAACATCAGCAATAACTTTAACAGTGTTTAGCTTAATTGCTATAATGTATGTTGATGATTCCGATATAATCTTGACCGCAATTGATCCAAATGAATCACCATTAGACCTTCAACGCCGAGCCCAACGTGCAGCCACAACATATCAAAGTGCAGTAGCGCAAACAGGGGGAGCAGTCAGACCTGAGAAGTGCAGATGGTATAGTATATGCTTTAAAGTTGTAAATGGAAAATACACTTATATAAAAAATCCGAAAGTGCCTGATATTCAAATATGCAATTCTAATAACACCTTGCAACATATACTCAGACTTGCACCATCTCAAGGATGGAAAGGACTTGGAGTCATCACAGCACCCGATGGAAATTGGAATGATCATGTTAAGTATATCATCGAAGAAAAGATACAACCGTGGAATAAATCGATTTTGTCATCCTATCTCCAAAAACATGACATCTATAGATCAGCGACCACTGCCATATTTAAAACCATCGACTACTCATTACCAGCCACATTTTTATCATCAAAACAATGTTCGAAAATCAATGCCCAACTTCATAAAGTTCTATTACCAAAAATAGGAATAGATGCGCACCTACCGTTAGTTTACAGATATGCTCCATCCAGGTATCAAGGTTTAAATTCCTTAAATGTTGAAACGAAACAATTCATCGAAAAACTAAAAATTTTCCTTTTTCATATGAGCACAAAATCTCAATTATCACAATCATTGCAAATGAATCTCGAATCCCTCCAATTATTGATAGGCACTAATTTTCATATTTTTCACCTACCATACGAAAAATATGGCATATTTGCTCCTCCATCTTGGATCACGCACTTATGGGAAATGTCCTGTTTATACGGCGTCAATATTGATGGTCACTATGAGAAAACAAATCCAACACGATGTCATGACTTTGCCCTAATGGACAAAATAATTCAAACTGATGAATTTACCACTCAAGAATTACTTCAAATAAATCGATGCCGTGTTTATCTCCAAGTGCAAAATCTATCTGATATCTCTACTGGCGATGGAAAACATATAAATTATTGTGCCATCCACCACATCAAAAATCCAGATTATGTTAGTACCTACAAATGGCCGAATCAAGTGAAACCACCGAAGAAAGATTGGGAAATGTGGAATCAAGCATTAGTACAAGTATGGAGCAAAAATGAGCAGCATGAGTTAGATCAACCGTTAGGCGAATATTTCCTCCTCCCCAAACATACCCTACCATGGCAATATCATCCTCCATCTGACACTTTATACTACAAAATTTCCACACTAAGTTACAACATGTACAAAAAGTCGACGAGTAGACGAAGAAATAACACTGGGCACCTTTACACTTTACATTCTTCAACATTCATTCTACCACCAAAAACTTCACCTGCGCTTGTAAATCGCCTTCAACCAAAAATCGTATTATTGGAGCACATCATAACGACAGTAAACGACTACCAGCAAATAGAAGAAGTAGATAAACACATAAAACTATTCTTCGATCAAGTATCTTTCCCAAATGATCCCTCCAACCTAATTCAACACATCGAACTCGGCACGGCGATTGCAGTTACTGATGCATCAGTGTCTCCAGACACCGGAATAGGTGCCTCCAGTTTTATCATCACCACTCCTGACCTTCAATGCGCATGTACCGGTTCTCATGGAGTTCCAAAAGGATCACAGATAATGGACTCATACAGAGCTGAATTATACGGAATCTTCAGCACCCTCCTCGCCTTGTCAAGGTTCATCAAAATTCACAACATCCATTCAGGTAGCATAACAATTGCATGCGATAACAAAGCAAGTCTTGAGCACGCATTTTCTTATGAAGAAAGAGCAGCAATAACGCAGAGCAGTCATGATATCCTATGGGCAATACACGATATTCGCATTGATATACCCATTCAATTCATTGCACAACATGTGAAAGGACATCAGGACAGAACAAACAAACCCCTCACCCTCTTGGAAAAATTGAATTGTTATGTAGACATCAAAGCTGGTGAATACAGGGAGTATATCGAAGGTTCTACCACATATGAATATTCAGATATACATTGGTTCTCCAATTGGCACTGTAGTATAGATGGACAAAAAATTACATCAAGTCTAGAATCAACGATAAAGACCAAGATGCATACGACTCAAATACAACAATATCTAATTCACAATAAAGGATATAGTCCCAAAGCGTTTACAATGATAGATTGGTCTAGTATAGAGAAAGCAGCCACCACCCTTACCATACATCGTCAAATATGGCTCACCAAATTCGTGAGTGGCTTCTGTGCAACTGCCGTAAAAATGCATGAAAGAAAACAGTGGGAAAGTCCACTATGTCCATTATGTTCCAAATGTAATGAAAATACCAAACATGTGATTACTTGCAAAGATGATCGAGCCCAAAAGAAATATGCCCTCCTCCTCAGATCATTTATTCAATTCCTTCACAAAATCAATACCCACCCTTTCATCATTCACACATTCGAAAATTCTTTACAACACCAACAACCCACATCCTTCGTTCGTCATTCAACGTCCTTTCATACTGAACCACTCCTTCTACATGCAGCTTCTCAACAAGATGTAATAGGATGGCACAATTTTTTCAAAGGTCATTTAAGCATACAATGGAAAGAGCTACAGCTACAATACTTCAAACAAATGTACACGCAACCTCCATCAGCTGATCTTTGGATGAAACAAGTCATTTTACAAGTATATGAATTTTCTCATGGAATGTGGATACATAGAAATAATATAGTTCACGAACAAGTGGAAGAAAGATTAACATACAAACAATCCAAACAGCTAGAGGAGCGCCTAATTCGTACCTACATTGAAGGGAATGAACAAGTTTTACGCCAGCATCAGCATTTGTTCAATGAAAGACTGAGTGACCTACAAAATAAGACTGTGTCAGAAAAACGTTATTGGATCCTAACTGTAGAATCGAGTCGTGCTTGTTATCTTGAACAAGGAAATAACAGTGAAAAAAGAATCCATGAAGATACTTGTGTGATAGATAAAAAATTTGCTACTGTCCCAGATTGAATTACATGTCCTTTATCGCAGCTTCGGCTGCACATCGCACTTGATTTACTGTGAATCGGGCGATCTAAAGCTTTCGGGCGGGTAGAAATAATGAATACTTAATCCTTGTGTTTTAATTTTAATTTAATTAGTTACTCGCCCGAAAGCTTTCAGTCGCCCTATCGACATTGACTTGGCACGACTTGCAGCA
>NYTD01000204.1 GCA_002683315.1 Deltaproteobacteria bacterium
AAATGAAGGTCATGTACTCGCCGCATCAAAGACGAAACCGGATGGAAATCCAATCATTGTCGATTATAAAATGAGATGGAACACAAAGAAAGAAACCATCAACGGCTCTGTTGGCGTCTTTGATGTTGTCTCGATTGATGTACACAAACTTGGTAATCATCCCGCACGAGCAAACTTTGAAAAGAATGGAGAATACTGGACCCGAAAAATCAACAACTAATCCTTTGTTCCATCAACCTATTCCAACCACACCTCAAATACGAGTACGTGCTCTTTTCGTACAACAAACCAAATGAGAAAGACAAGTATGTGTCTTTTTCACAGGAAGACCGTGAATTTTGCCTCAAACTCGTATATAAAGAAAGTGTGCGCACATGAGGTTTTTGAATGTCCATCCTACCCGGTTCTCCAGAAGAAAAACTACAGTTCCAACAGCTCCAAGCCAAACTACCCGATCTGTTCAAACGTGTCACCAAAGACAATCGTGTTCCACAGACCATCGTTGTGATTCCATCATTGTCCATGGACCCACGCGAATTATCCAAAATCTCTGGCGTGCACCACTACGAAGAACGCATGCTCTACATGCTCATGCTTCTTCGAAGAGCCCAAACCCGCGTTATTTTTGTCACCTCACAGGCCATTTCTCCAAGTGTCATCGACTACTATCTACACTTACTCGGCGGCATTCCCTCTTATCATGCCCGCCAACGTCTTATTCAATTCAACTGCTGCGATGCTTCGAGCAAACCACTGAGCCAAAAGATTCTTGAACGCCCCATGCTCATTCGTCGCATTCGCGCTGCAATTGGCGATAAAGAACGCGCGCACATGGTCTGCTTCAACTCGTCCAACTTTGAACGCACTCTTTCGGTTCAGCTCGGTGTTCCCCTCTATGCCAATGACCCAGCCCAAAATGAACTCGGTACCAAAAGTGGATGCCGGGAGATCTTTCGCAATGCGGGAATCTTGTTTCCGTATGGCTTTGAACGTCTTCGCGACCAACACGACATCGCAGAAGCACTCAACGCCCTCTATGCACGAAAACCTGGGATGCGTCGTGCAGTGGTCAAACTCAACGAAGGATTCTCTGGAGAAGGAAATGCACTCTTTTATTACGGTGACCTGCAAGCATTTGACGCCATCGAACGAAAAAAGAAAATCCTGAGTATGCTTCCAGACCTGCGCTTTGAAGCCCCACAAGAAAATTGGGAAAGCTTCCATCAAAAATACCAAGAGATGGAAGGCGTGGTCGAAGAATTCATCGAAGGAAAAGTAAAATTCTCACCCTCTTCGCAATGTCGCGTAAACGCACTTGGAAAACCGGTTTCCATATCCACACATGATCAGGTACTGGGCGGCCCAAGTGGACAAGTATTCATGGGATGTACCTTCCCCGCACACAAAGACTATCGTTTGGAAATTCAAGAAGCCGGTATGGCTGTCGCCACAGAACTTGCCAATCGTGGTGTAATCGGTCGTTTTGCCACCGACTTTGTATCCATACCCGACGAAAACGGAGGATTCCAACACTACGCCATCGAGGTAAACCTTAGAAAGGGAGGAACCACACATCCGTTCTTGACCCTTCGCTTCCTAACCGATGGAGCTTATATTCCCGAAACAGGTGAGTTTCTCTCACAAAACGATCAACCAAAATGCTACTTTGCATCCGACACACTACAGTCCGAAAACTATCATGGACTACTTCCAGAAGATCTCTTCGACATCGCCATATACAACGACATCCATTTTCATACCGCATCAGAGCGCGGAACCGTGTTCCATCTTCTGGGTGCACTCAGTGAATTTGGAAAGCTCGGAATGGTCTGTATTGGTGACAATATCCAACAAGCAACCTTCCTATACAACAAATCAAAAAATATCCTTGAGAAAGAGACCGCAAAACTCAAAGCCAACCTCACATGAATCGGATATAGTAGGTGTCACAATATAATTAAAACCAGAGAGCATCATATGCGGTTCTATTCTCTTCTTCCTCTTCTTTTTGCCTGTGCATCCGACAACGAGATCCGTCTTCAAGAACGAAAGATACAGACCAGCCAAAGTACATACGATGTGGGAATCTTTCCCGTCGGAGATCGAGAAACCTTTGCCATTACCCTACAAAGCATCGGTGATGCCCCCGTATTCGTCAAAGAAATCGTCACAGCCGACAGCGAACATTTCGTCGTTCTGGAAAACTGGGCCACATCCGATACCGACGAAGACGGCGTAAAAGATGCCACACAAATTGGAAGAACCACATCCGAAAAAGACATCTCCATCAACTTTCGTCCGGATGAAGAACGCACCTTTCGTTCTCGTGTCACAATCCTCTCAGATGATTCCACAGCCCCCGAACAAACCGAAGAAGGATGGAGCATCTATCGCACCACTGTACGCGGAGTTGGATCAATCCCATGTGCCGAAATTTATCCATCATTTTTCGACTTCGGCAAAAAACCTGCAGGCGGGAGTTTCTCACAAGAGTTCACCATCAGCAATTGCGGAAAAGAAGTTCTCACCGTATCCGCATTCGATTTTGATGGCTCCAGCTCATTCGCGGCCGGAACCCAGCCCCCTTTGTATATTTTACAAGGGGAAGAGCAAAAGGTACGAATCACTTGGATTCCTGCAGCTGCGCAAGAACCCGACTATCGAGAAGCGCGAGAAGACCGCGTAACTTTTTCCATCATTACCAACGTTCCTGATTTTGCACCTGCCATCGAAATTATCGGAAACAGTTGCAACGACTCCATCAAAGATGATTGGGATGGAGATGGGGACTTTTGGAGCGTATGCGCTGGTGACTGCGACGACGACAATCCATCTGTATACCCAGGAGCATCAGAATTCATCAACAACCGAGATGATAACTGTAATGGCCAAATCGACGAAAATGTCCTCAACGATTTTTCAGCAGATGATGATGGTGATGGATTCTCTGATGATGAAGGAGACTGCAACGACTTCGATGCTTCCATTCATCCCAACGCGACAGAAATCCCCAACATGATTGATGATGACTGCGACAATATCTTCGACAACGACACCATATTCTTCGATGATGATGGCGATGGATATTCCGAGCGTGATGGAGACTGCGACGACTCCAACTCCGATGTCGCACCTCTCACCACTGAAATCGAAAACCAAATCGATGACAACTGCAATGGAAGCATTGATGAAGGGTTCTCTTCCTATGATGATGATGGTGATGGATACTCCGAAGATGACGGCGACTGCGATGATATGAGTCTTTGGATATATCCAACAGCAACAGAAGATTGCGACAACACAGACAATGACTGTGACGGCCTTGTTGATGAAGGACCTGAAGATCAAGAGTTGGGTGCATGCACCTACGAAGTAGACAACGCCCAAAGCAATGAACGTGAAATTATCACAACCGATGGCTGCTCTACTGCAGATACAAAGAACACATGGTGGTTTGCATGGGTATTTTTGATTCTTTCTTCACGTAGAAAACTTGCTTCGTACGCACGATTGCGCTAGCTCCATACAGTGAAAGAAAACAAACCTGAAAATACCCTTCTTTGGCTCATCGGATTTCTCCTTATCATCTTTGCTGCAGCATTTGCCATGCAAGATGTCCTGTATACACCCATTACGTGGACACAAGCCAAAGAAAAAATCGAAGAAGGCTCTGTCTCTGAAGTTATCTTCAACGGCAACACCGTACAGCTCAAACTCAAACAACCCGACCCTCAAACAGGTGCAGAAAGCTTAGAGACGGTCTATGTCTTCCGAGACGAATCATTCATTCCACTGTTGGAAAGCAAAGACGTCTCTTTCAAAGCAACAGCTCCTTCCAGCTGTGAAGAAAGTGCATCTCTCATGGTTTCTTTGTTGCTTATCGGACTCATTGTATTTTTCTTTGTCCGTATGCAGCGTATGGGATCAAATAATCCATTTGGACGATCCAAAGCATCACTGGTAGCACCAGAAGATTCTGACGTTCGCTTTGATGATGTCGCCGGCGTCGATGAAGCTGTAGAAGAATTAGAAGAACTGGTATCGATTCTCAAAGAGCCACAGAAGTTTCTACATCTTGGAGGACGCATCCCAAAAGGAATTCTATTGGTCGGCCCTCCTGGAACAGGAAAGACGCTTCTGGCAAGAGCTGTCGCTGGTGAAGCAGATGTTCCGTTTTTTCAGACATCCGGCTCCGACTTTGTGGAAATCTATGTTGGTGTGGGGGCGGCCCGCGTACGAGATCTCTTTGCACAAGCCAAAAAGAATGCTCCTTGTATCATTTTCATCGATGAGCTTGATGCCATCGGAAAAACTCGTTCCACGCGAAACCTTAATGGAAATGATGAACGAGAACAAACACTAAATCAACTCTTGGTTGCCATGGATGGCTTCGACAGCCAAAAAGGAATCATTGTCATCGCCGCTACAAACCGTCCTGATTCTTTAGACAAAGCCCTTTTACGCCCGGGTCGATTTGACCGTCAAGTCGAAGTCGGAAATCCAGATATGGAAGGAAGAATGGCTATTCTCAACGTACACGCCAAAAACATCCAAATATCAGAAGCTATCGATTTCGAGGAAGTCGCAAAACGAACCCAAGGATTCAGCGGAGCTGACCTTGCCAATCTACTCAACGAAGCAGTATTGCTAACCGTTCGTCGCAAAAAAGAATCCATAGGGATGGAAGAAATTGAAGAAGGTATCGAAAGAAGCATCGCCGGACTCGCCAAAAAGAATCGCAACATCTCTCAAACCTACCGAAGAAGAATCGCATATCACGAAGGAGGACACGCCTTGTGTGCCGCAGCACAAGACCATGCCGATCCTGTCCTCAAGATTAGTATCGTTCCACGAGGAAGAGGTGCACTAGGATATACCATGCAGTCTCCTGACGAAGAACAATTACTCTATACGCAAGCTCAACTACGGGCCAAACTTGTCGTTATGCTTGGAGGAAGAGCAGCAGAACAACTCATCTATTCAGACTATACCACCGGTGCTGCAGATGATCTAAAACGTGCCACATCATTGGCTCGAAGAATGATAAAACAATTCGGAATGAATGAAGAAATCGGCCCAATATCGTACGAACAGGAAGAAGGAACATTCATTCAAGAAATCCCCGAAGATGTTCGCAATCGTATTGAAAAAGAGGTCAATATACTGCTGCGAGAATGTGCAGTTGATGCCATCAATATCCTCAAGAATAATAAAGACCTACTCGAAGAACTTGTACAGACATTACTTGAACAGGAAAATCTACGTGGAGAAATCCTAGATTCTTTATTAGAGCGCGCTCACTGAAGAATTACCTTGTGATGCATTCTCTTCTTGTACCGAATGTTCTTCAACTGGTTCTGGTTTGGGTGGTTCAGGAAGCAAAGAAGCACAAGCATGTAGTTTATTGGAAAGCTTCTCCAGATACCCTTCTTCTCTACGAAAGGAGTGGGATGTATGACGACCAAGACGGTGGATTACCCATCCAAGCTGCTGTTCTGCTTCCAATACTGCAATGGGATGATCGCTATGGAGAGATGAAAAAACATGCACTGCGCGATCTTCGTAAAACTGCTTAAGTTTTCTCTGTGCGGATCTTTTGTCGACCTTCTCACGTTTTTTCCAAAGAATGCGTACTTCTTCAACAAGTGCGTCCACCTCTTGTATAAAATCTTCTTCCACAATTATCTCTACACTTGTTTCTACAACGGTAGAAGTCTTTTCGGGAAAATAAGAACAGGCGCTAAAAAATAAGAAAAACAACATCATAATATGAACCATAAAACTTGACATGACAATACTATACTATAGACACAAAAAAATGTTCTGTCAAAAGATGAAAATAATATTAAGAAAACAAAACCCTTTTCTTTTTTATGATGGAACCTATTACACACATTAGAATCAAAAAGACATCTACTGATGTTGTTTTCCATCCTTTACTTCGAGGTATATAATGAAACACGATCAATTTACCGTCAAAGCGCGAGAAGCACTTTCGGCTGGAAACACTTTAGCAAAAGAAAAAGGAAATCCTGAATTACTTCCTCAGCACCTTCTTGTTGCGCTCCTTGATCAAAAAAAGGGAGTCGTTGACAATCTCATTCGACATGTCGGTGTAGATAATGGACAATTCAAACGTGAAGCACAGAATCTGCTCAATGACCTTCCATCTGTACAAGGAGGAGGCAAACCTCGTCTTTCTCGAGATGTCGAATCCATCATCGAAGCTGCCAAAAAGATCCAAAAAGAATTAGAGGACTCCTTGATCGCCAGTGAAGTTTTATTTGTTGCTATTGAAGCCGTTCGTGCCAAACCACGCCAGCTCATGCATGATGTAGGATTGACACGAGCTCGGTTAATGCAAGCGCTCAAAGCGATGCGAAAAGGACGATCAGTTCAAAATGAAGATGCGGAAAACAACTACGAAGCATTAGAAAAATATACAAAAGATCTCACAAAAGATGCAGAAGATGGAAAGATCGATCCCATTATCGGTAGAAATGATGAGATCCGTCGCACACTACAAGTACTCTCTCGAAGAACAAAAAATAATCCTGTGCTGATGGGGGAACCTGGTGTGGGAAAAACAGCCATCGTCGAAGGAATAGCCATGCGTATTGCAATGGGTGATGTTCCCGAGAGTCTCCAAGATAAGCGCGTACTCTCGCTCGATCTCGCAGCTCTTCTCGCAGGAGCAAAATATAGAGGAGAGTTCGAAGAGCGCCTCAAGTCTGTACTTAATGAAGTAGAAAATAGTGATGGCGCTGTTATTCTCTTTATCGATGAACTCCATACAATGGTTGGAGCCGGTAAAACAGAAGGATCCATGGATGCAGGAAATATGCTCAAGCCAGCACTTGCTCGTGGTGCACTTCGCTGTATTGGTGCAACAACACTGGATGAATATCGAAAATACATCGAAAAAGACAAAGCTCTTGAACGACGTTTTCAGCCCGTCTTTGTTGATGAACCATCTGTAGAAGACACGATCGGTATTCTTCGTGGGATCAAAGAGAAATACGAAGTCCACCACAACATCCGTATCACTGATGATGCCATTCTCGCTGCTGCTGTGATGTCCAACCGATACATTGCAGACCGACAACTTCCCGACAAGGCCATTGACCTGATCGATGAAGCCGCAAGCCGTCTACGAATGGAAATCGAATCTCTCCCCCAACCCATCGATAAGCTTGAGCGAACCATTCGTGCCAAAAAGATTGAGGTACAAGCCCTAAGCCGAGAAACGGACAAGGCTACCCTTGAGCGAGCACAAACCATGCGTGAAGAAATCGCCAACATGGAAGAGGAATGCAATGAACTCAAAGCACAGTGGCAAACCGAAAAGTCTGCCATAGAATCAATCTCCGCGATCAAAGAAAAACTTGAAGAGCTCAATCATCAATATGAGATGGCCACACGTCAAAATGACTACAGCACCGCATCACAACTTCTCTATGGAACCATTCCCAATCTCAAAGCAGATCTCGAAGAAAAATCACAACAGCTCTCCAATATCCAACAAGATGGAGGAATGCTTCGCGAGGAAGTGACCGAAGACGATATAGCCTTTGTTGTATCTCATTGGACCGGTGTTCCTGTGACCAAACTCCAACAATCCGAGCAAGAAAAACTTCTAAACATGGAAGAAAACTTACACTCTCGCGTCATTGGACAACATGAAGCTGTCGTTGCTGTATCCGATGCTGTTCGGCGAGCACGCGCTGGTCTACAAGACCCCGATCGTCCAATCGGTTCTTTTATTTTCCTTGGGCCAACTGGTGTAGGTAAAACAGAACTTGCCAAAGCTCTTGCGGAATTCATGTTCGATGATGATACCAACATCGTTCGTATCGATATGTCCGAATACATGGAAAAACATACAGTCGCTCGACTCATTGGAGCACCTCCGGGATATGTAGGATACGATGAGGGAGGCCAACTCACTGAAGCCATTCGAAGACGTCCTTACTCTGTAGTCCTCCTCGACGAAATAGAAAAAGCACACAATGATATATTCAACATCCTTCTTCAAGTTCTCGACGATGGTCGCCTAACAGACTCCAAAGGACGAACCGTTGATTTCACCAATACTGTTCTCATTTTGACCTCCAATGTCGGTGCACACAAAATCATGGAAGCCGGAGGAGATGCCAAGAAAGCGGAAGCAGATGTGCAAGCGGCACTCCGTCGAAAATTCCGTCCCGAGTTCCTCAACCGTATTGATGATATCGTAATCTTTGATGCATTGAAAAGAGAAGATATGGAATCTATCTTCCATATCCAGATGCGTCGTATGCGCCGTCTTCTTGAAGACCGACAACTCAGCTTTGACATCACACCCGAAGCTGTAACCGCACTATGTGATGCTGGTTTTGATCCAACTTTTGGTGCTCGCCCTCTCAAAAGAGCAATCCAGCAATATCTACTCAACCCCATGTCCAAAGCAATTGTCGGTGGCGGCTATGGTCCCAAAGATTCCGTATCCATCTCTCTAGATGAAGAAGACCGCATCGTCTTTACAAGAATCCCTGCACCAGAAGAAGACGAAGAATAGTCTGGATTTCTTTGTACAAGTATGGAGTCATGGATGTGTATCATTCATGGCTCTTTATTAT
>NYTD01000205.1 GCA_002683315.1 Deltaproteobacteria bacterium
CATCTGATCACTTGGGATTTGTTCGTGAACAGATGGGTGTAGATATCGGACCCATAACAATAGCCCATTTTACAAGTGTATTGGAAAATGCCAAGAGCGTATTTTGGAATGGACCAATGGGAGTCTTTGAATGGGAATCTTGTGCACAAGGAACCAAATCTATCGCAGAGACTCTGACAAAAATAGAAGCGTATGCTGTTGTTGGTGGTGGAGACTCTGCCGCAGCTACACATAAATTTGGCTTTGCAAACGATATAAACCATGTATCCACGGGTGGAGGTGCCTCTCTTGCATTCCTAGAGGGGGATGTATTACCCGGTGTACAAATCTTTATGGAGCAGAAATGAGACGATTATTTATTGCTGGAAACTGGAAGTTAAACAAGAATATCAATGAGGCTGAAAGATTTGCTTCAGAGCTAAAAAGCGCTCTTATTGATATCAACACCGTAGATATTGCGGTTGCACCCACAGTTTTGGCTCTACCAACAGTTTGTAAAAAACTTCAACATACCAATATTGAGGTCTCCGCACAGAATATACACTCCCACGCAAGTGGTGCTTTTACCGGAGAAATCGCAGCGGAAATGATTCGTGCTGCAGGTGCAACATATACAATCATAGGACACTCTGAAAGACGTGCGATCTTCGGAGAGAAGGATGAATTCATCAATCAAAAGGTACATGCTGCATTCCGATCCGGTCTATTACCCATTCTTTGTGTTGGTGAAACTCTGGAACAAAGAGAAGCCGGTCACGCATCTTCTATCGTTATTACACAACTCAAAAAAGGGCTTAATGGACTCAGTCCTGATCAACTTTCCTGTGTCACAATAGCATATGAGCCTGTATGGGCTATTGGTACAGGAAAAACTGCTTCTCCTGAACAAGCTCAAGATATGCATGCCCAAATTCGTTCATGGCTATATGCAAGCTTTCCTGCTTTTGTTGGTGATCAACTCCGTATTCAATATGGTGGAAGTGTAAAACCACACAATGCACATGCACTACTGTCAAAACCTGATATTGATGGAGCACTGATTGGAGGAGCTTCCTTGAAAGTTGAGGCATTTGTGAGTATTATAGAAACCGCAGCTTCCCTGTAATAGGAAAATCTATGACTTTATTAATCACAATGACACACTTATTTTTGTGTTTCTTCTTGATTCTCATCATTCTTTTGCAACCCGGTAAGGACAGTGCAGATATTTTTGGTGGTGGACAAAGTGGAAACAAAATGTATGGTGCCCGCTCTCAATCAAATCCACTTGGTCGAGCAACTACGCTTGTTGCTATTCTATTTATGTGTACAAGCATCACACTTGCTTTTCGATCTTCTGAAGAGGCAAATGCTAAATCGGATGCCAAACAGCAAGCAGCTGAACTGGATCGTCAACGAGCAGAGGCTATGAAGATGACCTTTGATCTACCAAAACTAAGATTGATTACATCGGAAGATCTCTATGACCAACCTTCGAATATAGACTTTGGAAATCCAAACCTAGATTTTAATTTATCAACGCCCAATCCTATTCCTCAGCTTCAACCCAAAAATATTCCTGCTGCAGATCCAACAAAAAAGGAAGAGAAACCTATTGACAATCCATAGTCAAGAAGCTAATATACTCAAGCCTTTGGGCCCTGCGTAAGTGGCGGAATTGGTAGACGCGCAAGACTAAGGATCTTGTGGATTATTCTGTGGGGGTTCAAGTCCCCCCTTACGCACTCTTTTTTACCACCTTAGGGTGGTATTTTTTTTTAGAACAATTGCTGTCACCTACCGATGAGCGATGGTAATATTGTGACGTTCATTTCCATCTGTTTATAGAGCATTTGAAAAGCATATACGTCTCATATGTCATCTTCAGCTGAAGTCAAGTACTGAAGCCTCAATCTGTTCTCTCACTTGAATCTGTATAACGAATTTAGGGTACAAGTAAGAACGATATGTTTCATTTCCATACAAATCATCATCGTTTATAATGATTTATAAAGGACAATACGAACCCAGTCATTTGTATTGAATCACAATGCTGTATATAGCTAAATATAAAAGGGCACGATAATGTGCCCTTAATTCGCTGAATGGAAGAAAATCTTACTCAGCAGAAGCTTCCGCTTCTTCTGTAGTAGCTTCCTCTGCAACTGGTGCTTCTTCTGCAACTGGTGCTTCTTCTGCAACTGGTGCTTCTTCTTGATCAGATTCATGCTTTGCAGCTGCTTCATATACCAGTGCAATGATTGCCATAGGAGCATTGTCTCCAGGCCGGTATCCAGCCTTTACAACACGAGTATATCCACCATTGCGATCTTTGAATGCTTCTGCATAGTCACTGAACAGAAGACGCATTGCATCTTTGTTGTTAACAGTGCGACGTGCTTTACGAATTGCATTCAAGCGCTTTACTGTCTGCTTTTGCTTTTCGTCTCCGGAAAGAGCTTCCAGAGTAGATGGGGCAAACGGACGAGCAAGTGTGATCAATGGCTCTACGTAGCTGCGCAATTCTTTTGCTTTTGCTAACGTTGTAGTGATTTGACCGTGCTGCAAGAACGAAGTCGCCATGTTGCGAAACATCGCCTTTCTATGCGCGCTGTTGCGGTTAAGTTTTCGGCCTGATTTGAGGTGACGCATGGGTTCTCCTAATGTCTAACGAGCTTTGTGCTCGGGAAAGTTATATAGCTTTGTCCCAAGAGAGAGTTCTCTCTCTTTAAGAATTGCTTTAATCTCGTTAAGGGACTTGCGACCAAAGTTCTTGGTTTTGAGCATGTCGCCTTCTGTCTTTTGTACAAGTTGATAGATGTAATCGATTCCAGCATTTTGGAGGCAGTTTGCAGAACGCACAGAGAGTTCAAGCTCTTCCACTCGATTAAACAAGTGCTCGTTCCACTTTTCTTCTGGCTCTTCTTCTTCTACCTCTACAGGCTCTACATTTTCATAGAAGTTAATAAAGACCTGTGTGTGTTCTTTTAAGATTTTTGCTGCATATGCGAGTGCATCTTTTGGATGTACTGAACTATCGGTCCATATCTCGATGCTCAACTTGTCATAATCCGTACGATTCTTTACACGTGCATTTGTTACGTTGTATCGAACCTTAAGAATGGGTGAGAATAACGCATCAATATTGATTGTGTTTTCTTCAACATTCTCTTGAGTGCCCTGCTTGTATCCTCTATCTAAAGAAACATCAAAATCTGCATTCAACTTACCACCTTCGGTAAGCGTTGCAATGTGATGATCTGGATTCAAGACTACAGTGTCATCACCAGCCTCAAATGTAATATCTGCAGCAGTAATCACTTTTTGACTTACACCACGTTGTGAAACATTTAGCTTCGCTACAATCGGCTTTTGGCTCTTGAAACTAAAACGTACACCTTTCAAATTTAAAATGATTTCAGTGACGTCTTCTACAATACCGGGAATGGAAGTAAATTCATGAGATACTCCCGTAATGCGAACACCTGTAATTGCCGCACCGCACAGTGAGGACAATAAGATTCGGCGAAGCGAGTTTCCTAATGTAATTCCATACCCTCGCTCAAGTGGAGCAATGCTGAATTTTCCATAGTTTTTGGTGTTGGATTTGTCACCTGTTATCCCACGGGGACGGACAAGTGTTCTCCAATTTTGGGCTATTAAATCAGACACCTCAGGAAGACCAGATTCGTTTCCTGTAGCTTCTGCTGTTACTTCTAATTCTTCTGTCTCGGACATAATATACTCCTTTTGAAACTTCTATACTAAAATGATCACCACGTTTCGATCAGAGGATTATACTCGACGACGCTTTGGAGGACGACATCCATTGTGTGGGATTGGAGTCACATCACAAATAGAGGTTATCTTTAAGTCACAAGCGTTTACTGCTCTAAGAGCTGATTCTCGTCCAGAACCTGGTCCTTTCAGACGGATTCCTACAGACTGAAGACCATAGATGTCTTTTGCTTTCATACAAGCTTCTGTTGCAACTATCTGAGCAGCGTATGGAGTAGACTTACGAGATCCTTTGAATCCTTTCCCACCAGAGCTACACCAAGAAAGAACATTACCAGCTTCATCTGAAACAGTAACAATGGTGTTGTTAAATGTTGATTGAATATGTACCAGTCCCCTGGTAACTACTTTTTTTGACTTACGAACAGTCGCGCGACGCTTCGCCATGAGTTCTCCTTAATCTTTTCAATTCAATGTGTTAAATGACTATTTCTTCTTTACAACACGACGTTTTGGCCCTTTTCTTGTTCGTGCATTTGTATGGGTACGCTGACCACGAACAGGAAGAGAACGACGATGTCGAAGACCTCGATAACATTTGATATCGATAAGTCGTTTAATGTTTTGTGAACGTTCCTTTCTCAAGTTCCCTTCAACAATATATTTTGCCTGAATTACATCACGAATGGACACAATGTCTGTATCAGTAAGCTCATATGTCTTTCTGCTATGTTCAATTCCTGCTTCATCCAGAATGTCTTTCGCTATTTTACGGCCTATTCCATAAATCCGAGTAAGAGCAATGTCTATTCTTTTATTTTTGGGTAAGTCTACCCCTTCAATACGTGCCATGTTTTCTACCCTTGTATTTGCTTAAGCTTGGGATTTTCACAAATGACGCGAACAACGCCTTTGCGACGGATTATACGACTGTTGTCGCAAATCTTTTTTACAGATGCTTGTACTTTCATGTTGTACTCTCTTATTGTGAAAAATTAACGCCGATCTATATCGCCGACAGTGTTTGTTGTCAAGTGGTTTGGTTTACTCTCGATCAACCGCAAACTTTGCGCGTCGACCACCACCTTGTGATTGTTTGTCCATCCCATCATATTGTTGGGACAGTAAATATCCTTCTATTTGTGCTACAGTTTGCATACATACACCAACGATAATGAGAAGACCTGTACCACCAAAATAAAATGGTATGTTGTAACTACGGGCCATAACCTCGGGTAAAATACAGACTGCTGAAAGATATATCGCTCCACCTGCTGTGAGACGAAGTAAAATATAGTCAAGTTTCGCAACTGTTTCAGCTCCTGGTCGGACCCTAGGAATAAATGCCCCTTGTCTTCGTAAGTTGTCTGCTATATCTGTTGGATTAAAGGTGATCGCCGCATAAAAGAAGGTAAATGTTACGATTAAAACAATATAAGAAACAAGATATGTCCAGGTATCTGGTACAAATATTGATGACAAGAACTGGAAAAATGCACTGTTGGGAAACAAAGAGGATATTGTTGCCGGAAAGAACATAATAGAACTTGCAAAGATTGGAGGAATTACCCCTGCAACATTCACTTTTAAGGGTAAATGTGTATTCTGACCACCAGATGCCGCCCCATCCGCTGTTACCCTTTTGGGGAATCGGATTGGAACCTGATACTGCCCTCTCTCTACGAAGACAATAGCACCAATTACAATGGTCATGAAGACGAATAAAAAAGTAATCGTCAAGAGCGATATCTCACCCATAACCATGTTTTCGTACAAAGATCGAGCACCCGATGGTATCGCTGCTATAATCCCTGCAGTAATGATTAATGATGCCCCTTGCCCTATTCCACGTTCTGTAATTTGCTCTCCAAGCCACATTACAAAACAAGAACCAGAAGTCATTGTTATTACCGTCATAACAGTAAACCACCAACCACCACCATCCAAAACGATACTTGTTCCACTTGCGGTGCTCATGCTCTGAAGAGAAACAGATATTGTAAAAGACTGAATTAGTGCAATACCAATCGTCAAATAACGTGTATATTGATTGATTTTCTTTCTACCGGATTGTCCTTCCGACTTAAGACGCTCAATACGTGGGAACATTACCTGTGCCAACTGCATGATAATACTTGCAGAGATATAAGGCAAGATGCCCAAAACGAACACAGAGAATCTCTCCAATGCACCACCACTAAACATGTTGTACAAACTTAATAAAGATCCCTCTGACGAAGAGAAGAACTCAGCCAAAGCATTTCTATCAATTCCTGGAGATGGAATAAAGATACCCAATCGGTATACAGCCAGCATTGCAAGAGTGAATAAAATTCTATTTCGCAATGCCGGAAGCTTGAATATGTCTGTGATGGTTGAAAACACGATACGACCTCAATAACGAGACTATTGAATGATTGCTGAACCACCAGCTGCTTCAATCTTTGCTTTTGCACTTTTGGTAAACTTAGTAGCTGTTATGTTAAGAGCCTTATCCAAATCACCATTGCCCAAAACCTTGATACCGTCTTTTGCAACTTTATCAATGATTCCATTTTCCAAAAGACTTGTAGCATTCACTTCTGCGCCAGCTTCAAAATTTGCAGCGATTTTATCCAATCGAACAACAGTATACTGTTTCGCGAAAATATTGGTAAAACCACGCTTCGCCAAACGACGATGTAATGGCATTTGACCACCTTCGAACCAAATTGCAACTTTGCTTCGAGCGCGCTGACCTTTTTGACCACGACCAGAAGTTTTACCATCACCAGATGCAAAACCACGTCCTATACGTTTTGCTTTTTTGTGCGCCCCAGGGCGAGGCTTCAAATTACTCAATTCGTTTGCCATGATATACTCCTTTATTGTTCCACTTCTTCAACATCTACAAGATGAAGAACCTTCTTAATCATTCCACGAATTGCTGGAGTGTTTTGAAGATGGCGGGTTTGATTTATTTTGCGTAAACCAAGACCAGCAACTGTAGCACGTTGCTTTGTGTTGGAACCGATTACGCTTTTCTTGAGTGTAACTTTTAATGATTTCATATCTAATCTCCTTATGAACGGCTTTTCCAGATATGTGAACCGACAGTATAGTTCTTCATGACATCTTCCAAAGATTTTCCGACTCGTGCGGCATACTGCTGTGGTGATTCAAGTTTTCCAAGCGCATTTAATGTTGCACGAACTACGTTATGTGGATTGTTGGAACCAATAACTTTGGTGAGTACATTGTTGTATCCAGCGGCGTCAAGAATTGCACGAACACGAGAACTAGCAATTACACCTGTACCAGGAGCTGCTGGTCGGAAAATAATCTTAGTCGCGCCATATTTACCAACCACATCGTGAGGAATAGTCCCCTCTTGTATTGGTGCTTTAATCATGGAAGCACGAGCTTTTTCTTGTGCTTTTCGAATGGCATCAGGCACTTGATTTGCTTTTCCAAACCCAATTCCTACTTTACCTTCTTGATCACCAGCAACAACCATTGCTGTAAAGTTAAAACGACGTCCACCTTTTACAACCTTCGCTACACGATTGATGTATATGGTTTTTTCAACTTTGGCAGCTAAGTCGTCTTGTTGTTTTTTGTTATTTCGTTTTCTCGTTTTGGCCACGATAAACCTCTTGTAAAATGTTAAAACCGATTAGAATTTAAGACCGCCAGAGCGAGCTCCGTCAGCAAATGACTTAATACGTCCATGATAAAGGAAACCGTTACGATCAAAAACGACTGATTCTATTCCTTTTTCGAGAGCTTTACTTGCAAGTACTTTTCCAAGTTCTTCTGCTGCTTGCTTATTACCACCATATGACGAAAATTCACTTGATGTCGTTTGAGCACTTAGAATTGTTTCACTAGTGTCATCATTGATAAGCTGCCCATAAATATGCTTAGCTGAACGAAACACGCTTAATCGAGGACGATCTTGTGTACCGTGGATTCGCTTTCGAATATGCATTTTCCGACGCCAACGCTTTGCGATTTTTGTATTGGATTTTCCCATGATAATTCCTCTATTTCTTTCCGTCTTTCAGTCGAACAACTTCACCTTTGTATCGAACACCTTTGCCTTTATAGCTATCAGGAGAACGGAAAGAGCGAATTTCGGCTGCTGTTTGATTAACTTTTTCTTTATTATTTCCAGACACAGTGACCAATGTGCTCTGAGGTCCGGCCTTGGCTTCAATCTTAATCCCATCTGGGAATGGATAATCAATAGGATGAGAATACCCTAGATTCAAAACAAGCTTCTTACCACGAACATCGGCTTTGTATCCTACACCAATCACTTCAAGTTCTTTGGCAAATCCTTTACTCACACCTATGACCATATTATTTAGCAATGCTCGAGTCAGACCGTGGATAGAACGAGAGCGACGAGAGTATACAGATGGATCGGTGTTTTGCTCAACATTAATTGAATTTTCATTGATGCTGACAAGTACTTCGGGAAGAAGTTTTTGACTCAACTCACCTTTGGGGCCCTTAACATTTAAGACACCATCATTGATTTTTACGGTAACTCCCTTTGGAACAGCTATTGCTTGTTTTCCTATACGAGAGTTTTTAAAATTTACTGGTACATTTGACATAATATTCCTCAATACTCAAATATTTACTTTTCTACCAAACGTAGCAAAGAACTTCACCACCAACACCAGCTTCTTGAGCTTGATATCCTGTCAAAACTCCACGAGGGGTTGTCAAAATAGCAATACCAAGACCATTGCGAACTTGTGGGATATTGTCCTTACCAACATATTGACGACGAGAGGGACGTGACACACGCTTAATACCTTGAATTATGGCTGAAGAGCCTTGGTCATAACGTGGAAAAATGGTCAGCATTCCTTGATTTTTATATGGTTCTTCTTCGTAACCACTGACAAAACCTTCTTCTTTTAATATACGCAACACTTCAATCTTGAGCTTTGAACGAGGACACTTCAAGCTTTCATGTCCTGCGCGAGCTGCGTTTCGAATTCGAGTAAGAAGATCTGCTATCGGATCAGTCATAATTAACTCCTATTACCAAGATGACTTGGTTACGCCTGGAATCTGTCCTTCCAAGGCTAGTTTTCGAAAACAAATTCGGCACATACCGAAGTCTCTTAGGAATGCGCGAGGGCGCCCGCAAATAGGACAACGATTCATTTCACGCACCTTGAACTTTTGCTTTCTCTTTGATTTGGCTATCATTGATTTTTTCGCCATTATATTCTCCTAACTATTTATCTTGTAGTGGCATACCAAGAGCCTTGAGTAAAGCATATGCTTCATCATCTGTCTTGGCTGTTGTTACAAATGTAATGTTCATTCCATTGATTCTTTTGATGTCATCATAGTTGATCTCTGGAAAAATAATCTGCTCCAAAATCCCCATGTTGTAGTTTCCACGTCCGTCAAATCCATTTGGATTCAAACCACGAAAGTCACGGATTCGAGGCATTGCAACGGAAGTTAGTCGATCGAAAAACTCCCACATTTGACGACCACGCAATGTTACTTTAGCGCCAATAGGCATTCCTTCACGAAGTTTAAAATTCGCGATTGATTTACGGGCTCTTGTTACCACTGCTTTTTGGCCAGCAATCAGTGTCAATTCCTTGGCTGCGGCATCAATAAGTTTTGAGTTTTGAATTGCATCTTTGATAGAAGTATTCAATACAATCTTTGTCAGTTTTGGAACCATCATGACGTTGGCATAGCTAAAATCTTTCGTTAGCTTTGCTATAACTTCATTTTTATAATGTTCATGTATTCTCGCTTGCATCTTCTTGTCTCTCTTTGTAATTAGTCGATGATAGAGCCAGTGGTGCGATCAAAACGAACTTTTTTGCCTTCTTCGTTTTTCTTGTACCCGACTTTAAAAGCGCGTTTTTCTTCTGCATTATATAATGCGACATTGGAAATATGTACGCCAGCTTCTTTTTTGATTGTTCCGCCATTTTGCGTAGCGGATGGCTTTATTTGACGAGTTACCTTGTTCACACCTTCGATGAGAACTCGGTCACTGTCTTTCAAAATTTTGAGAACACGTCCTGTCTGCCCTTTTGATTTTCCGGCACGAACAATTACGGTATCTCCTTTTTTAATTTTACACTTTTTCATCGTATTCCTCTACAATACTTCTTTTGCCAAAGAAGCTATTTTCATAAAATTCTTTGCTCGGAGCTCGCGAGCTACTGGACCAAAGATACGAGTACCAACAGGCTCTCCATCTTTGTTGACGATTACAGCAGAGTTTGTATCAAAGCGAATATAACTTCCATCTTTACGACGAAGCTCTTTTGACGTACGAACAATCACAGCTCGAGTCACTTCACCCTTCTTAATTCGACTATTGGGTGCACTTTCCTTTACGGATGCAATGATTACATCACCAACGGATGCATAACGTCGCTTACTTCCACCCAAAACTTTAATACAAAGAATTTTTTTAGCGCCGGAGTTATCGGCAACATCCAATACTGATTCTGTTTGTATCATAATAACCTCTCTTAGGACAATCGTTTAATAACGTTCCAACGCTTTAACTTTGACAAAGGTCGAGATTCTTGAATCTGGACGACATCGTTAAGTTCGTATTCGTTGTTCTCGTCGTGCGCGTGATACCGTGCATTCTTTTTCATAAATTTCTTGTACTTGGGATGAAGAACTCGTCGCTCTACTTCCACAACTACAGTTTTATCCATCTTGTTAGAGACTACTTTTCCTTGAAGGATTCGTCTCTTTGATGTTTTTTCATTTTCCATAGTCATTTTCTCACAAATGATGAACGATGACTGAATCCATGTCAATCATTACGTAAATTAAAATATGTTTAGGTAGAACTGCCAGAGGTCTCCTCAATGAGGACCCAAAGGCAGGCAGCACCAACTGCCCAAGCACAACAAGTGTGCAAAAAATAGGCGTTCAATAAGAACGCCAGTTGTATTAACTTTTTCCAGATAAAACGTCAAACTGGATCAGCTAAGTTTATCTGCAATGTCTTGTAAAAAGTTTCCGCCAGACTCTTCTGATTCGTTCGTTGCGACGAATGTTTTGCGAAATTGTGCTTTTAAAGCATTTTTTGCAAGGCCTTGCTTTTTTTCTCGAGAAGTTGATTCTGTTTGGATCCTTGCAATATCTTTCCGGATCTTAGCGAACACAGAACTATCTTCAAGAGTTCCAAAGCTTTTCTTTATTCGTGCATCAATCAATTTTCTTTCCAAAGAAAGTTCTGTGTGCACAAGTTGCTCATCTGTGAGCGCTGCAATTTCTGACATTTTCATTATAATACCTCACGACGTTTGATAAACTTCGTTTTGAACGGAAGTTTGTGTCCCGCCAGACGAAAAGCTTCTTTGGCTATTTCTTCATCTACACCTTGAATTTCGTATAATACACGTCCAGGCTTAATAATGGCTACCCAATGATCTGGACCAGACTTACCTTTACCCATACGAGTTTCAGCTGGCTTCTTGGAAATTGGCTTGTCGGGGAAAACACGAATCCAAACTTGTCCTTGACGTTTAATATAACGAGTCATCGCAATACGAGCCGCCTCAATTTGACGAGCTGTCATTCGACCACATTGGGTTGCTTGAAGAGCAAAATCGCCGAAACTAACCTTGGAACCACGATATGCGAGACCACGCATATTTCCTTTTTGTACTTTTCTATATTTTACACGTTTTGGTAATAGCATACCTATCTCCTTCGTAGACTACTCAACAGCGTCTACTTCTCCTTTGTAAATCCAAACCTTCACACCAATGATTCCATAGGTAGTGAGGGCTTCTGCAAAACCATAATCAATATTTGCTCGAAGTGTGTGCAATGGCACACGACCTTCACGCAACCACTCTCTTCGTGCCATTTCAGCACCACCCAATCGCCCAGAACAAGAGATACGAATACCTTTTGCTTTTGCTGACATCGTGGAACGAAGAGCTTTCTTCATTGCACGTCGGAAACTCACACGCTTTTCTAATTGCTGTGCAATAGATTCAGCAACAAGTTGAGCTTCTAACTCTGCTTTGTGTACTTCCATGATGAAAGGCTGAATATCGATTGCTGTAAAGCGCTTTAATGCTTCCAGTAATATGGGGAGCTTTGCATTGGAACGTCCTACAATATGTCCTGGACGAGCTGCATGTACGTATAGCTTGATAATGCCTTCAAGACGTTCAATGATTACTCGACTAATACCGGCGTCTTTATAGTTGGCTTTTAAATATTTACGAATTTTCAAGTCTTCATGAAGGCTTGTGGCATAGGTTGATTTTTCTTGGTACCACATGGAATCCCATGGACGAGTAATACCAACACGAAAACCTATTGGGTGTACTTTTTGTCCCATGTTATTGCTCCAATGTTTCAAGTATAATGGTTAAGTGGCTTGTTCTCTTTAAAATACGATTCGCTGAACCACGAGCTCTTGGTCGGAAACGACGAAGAGTAGGTCCTTGATCGACAAAGACACGTTTGACAACAAGTTCATCAATGTTGACATATTCGTCTTCTTTACTCGATTTGTACTCTGCATTTGCTACAGCGGATTCTACCAGTCCCAAAAATAGCTTTGCTGCTTTCTTTTGGGTAAACCGGAGCATTTCTTCGGCTTCAGAAGCATATTTGCCACGAATCATATCCGCAACAAGTCTTGCTTTTTGAGGAGAAATGCGCGCCATGCGTAATACTGCTTTCGATTGCATGTTTACTCCTATCTCTTTTTGGATTTCTTATCTGAAGCATGACCATAATATGTACGAGTTGGAGCAAATTCGCCCAACTTATGACCAATCATACTATCGGTGATGTATACAGGGATGTGCTTTTTACCATTGTGAACATTGAATGTCAAACCTATCATATCTGGTATGATTGTTGATCGACGACTCCATGTCACGATTGGTTTATTGCTTCCACTTTCTCGAGCTGCAGCTACCTTTTTCTGGAGATGCGTATCGACAAATGGACCTTTTTTAACGGAACGAGGCATTTAGATCTCCTTACTTGCGACGTTTGACAATAAATTTATTAGAAGGCTTCTTCTTATTTCTGGTCTTGTATCCTTTTGTTGGCTTACCCCAAGGAGTAACCGGATGACGACCTTTTGCTCTACCTTCACCACCACCATGCGGATGATCGATCGGGTTCATAGCTGTACCTCGAACCTTTGGACGACGACCAAGCCAGCGGGAACGGCCAGCTTTTCCTATTACTTGGTTGCTGTGCTCTAAGTTTCCAACTTGTCCCACAGTTGCGGTACAATTTCGGTGTATATGTCGAAGCTCTCCACTAGGAAGTCGCAACAGAACATATTCTTTTTCTTTCGCCATAACCTGAGCATATGCCCCAGCAGAGCGACAAAGTTGTCCTCCGCGACCCATTTGCATTTCAATATTATGAATGAGCGTTCCAAGAGGAATTGCATGAAGATGCATGTGGTTACCAGGAAGAATATCACATGTGTCCGATGTGATAACTGTAGCACCTACTTCTAATCCATCAGGAGCAAGAATGTATCGTTTCTCACCATCTGCAAAGTTGATGAGTGCAATCCTTGCTGTACGATTGGGATCGTATTGAATAGAGGCAACTGCACCAGGAACTTCTTTCTTGTCTCGTTTAAAGTCAATCACACGATAACGACGCTTGTGACCACCACCGCGATGGCGCGCTGTAATGCGACCATTATTATTACGTCCACCCTTTCCACTTCTTTTGGCAAGAAGTTTTTTCTCTGGACGACTTGCTGTGATATCTGAAAAATCAGAAGTTGTGATAAAACGGCGTGACGGAGTTGTTGGACGGAATTTTTTGATACCCATTTTCTACTCCTCCTCTTCATCATTTATGAATAAGTGCTGCAATGAATAACCATCTTGCAACTTTACATACGCTTTTTTCCAGTTTGAAGTCTTTCCAGAAAAGCGCCCCACTCTCTTCTCTGCACCATACATGATTAATGTACGGACAGATTGTACTTTTACCTCGAAAACAGTTTCTACCGCTTTCTTAATCTGTGGCTTATTTGAATCAATTCCTACTTTAAAGGTGTAGGTGTTTTTTGACATCATGGCATCGCTGGATGCTTTTTCACTGACGATTAAGCCTTTTAATATATCTCGTAATTCTGTCATCTTAATACTCCATGCGACCAGTAATCTGCTGTACAGCTTCCTGAGTCAATGCAAGATTCTTATGCTTGAGTACATCATATACGTTCAGTCCATCTACAGATATAACAGTTACCTTTGGAAGGTTACGTCCAGAACGATAGACAGCATCGTATTTTGCAACGTGCGTTGCTTTGTTGGCTGCATTCTCTTCATCAGAGGCCTCTGTAGAAGGAACAAATGCTGGATAAATCAAAAGCAAATCTTCAAAGGAAAATGAACTCATCACTGCTTTAAATGCTTTTGTTTTCACTTCAGCTACAGTAAAGTCATCAAAGATAGTCAATGACTCTTCTTCGCAACGACGACTCAAAGCTGCGCAAAGAGCTGCTTTTCGTGCCTTTTTATTCATTTGAAGAGCATGGGAACGTGGATGTGGTCCATGAACAACACCACCGCCTCTCCAGTGTGGTGCTCTAGTAGTACCTGCACGAGCACGCCCTGTTCCTTTTTGACGGAAAGGCTTTTTACCTCCACCGGAAACCATAGAACGACTTTTGGTTGCGTGTGTTCCTGCACGACGCTTGGCTAACTGATAACGAACTGCTTCATAGAAGAGATGCTCTCGAACTTCAACTCCAAAAACAGAGTCTGCAAGATCAACAGTACCAACTTCTTCTTTTTGTGTATTAAACATAGGTAATGTAGGCATAACTATCTTCCCTTAGTTTTGAAACGCGGTCAATTTGATGAATACACCTGCGCTAAGCTTGATATCTTTTGCCACACTCTGCATAATTTCAGATGAAGGAATGTTAAGGATGTCAAGCAGACGATGATGTGTTCTGCGCTCAAATTGTTCACGAGACTTTTTGTTTACATGTGGACCACGAAGTACGGTCCACTTTTTGGTCGTCGTTGGAAGAGGAAAAGGACCTCGTATTTCCAACCCCTGACGCTTTGCGGACTCTGCAATATGCATTGCAGCTTGATCCAAGAGCTTATAGTCATATGACTTCAAGCGAATCCGCACATTTTGTGCATTTTTTTTCGGCATAAACTACCTCTGTGTGAAAATAAATTTTAATATTACAAATTCAAAACTTATGACTTGGCGTACATGACAAACCGAAGGCAACTAATCTGCTTTCACTTTTAAGATAGATTATATTGTACTTCGCTTTGACTTCGCGGCCGCCTTATGCCACACGCCAAATTACGAAACCAGAAATCTGGTTAAGGCGTCAATACTATCGCTTACCAGCGATAGTGAGCAAAAGCTTTATTCGCTTCTGCCATTTTGTGCGTGTCTTCACGCTTTTTCACAGACTGACCTCTACGATGATACGCATCCTTCAACTCAGCTGCCATTTTTTCTTTCATTGTGTTTCCGGGACCACTACGCTTAGCGGAATACAAAACAATCCAACGAAGTGCAAGTGCAATTCTTCGTTCTTCACGAACCTCTACAGGTACTTGGTATGTAGCACCACCAACACGTCTAGATTTAACCTCAAAATTCGGTTTTACGTTTTCTAGACCTTTTGTAAACACTTCTATTGGATCCATTCCTTCTTTTTCAATGATTTCCAATGCACCGTATACAATTTTTTCTGCGATAGCTTTTTTTCCATCCAACATTACTACGTTCATAAAACGAGTAAGGAGTACGTTTCTATACTTGGGATCTGGAAGCCATTTACGCTTGGGAACTTCTCTTCTTCTTGGCATAATTTTTTACCTTTTGCTATTTTTTACTTTTCTTCGCACCATACTTGGAGCGACCTTGCTTACGGCCCTCTACTCCTTGTAGGTCGAGTTTATTACGAATAATGTGATAACGTACACCGGGAAGGTCTTTGACCCGACCACCACGAATAAGAACAGAGTTGTGCTCTTGCAGTTTGTGCTTTTCACCGGGAATGTACGCTGTTACTTCCATTTGATTACTCAAGCGAACACGTGCCACTTTACGCAAGGCAGAGTTTGGCTTCTTAGGTGTACTTGTATATACTCTTGTACATACCCCTCTTTTTTGGGGACAAGCTTCAAGAGCGGGAGAATTGGTTTTATTTTTGATTTTTGCACGACCTTTTCGCACAAGCTGATTGATTGTTGGCATATACTCTATCCAGATAAGTTTTTTTCATATAAAAATCACCCCCCCCTATTATTGGAAAGGAGAGATGATGTCAAATCTATTACACTAATTTTCTTCAGTGCTTTTATTATAGTTTGTGTAGTCTTTGGTCATTGGAAGCTGCTGGTAAGGAGAAAAGCCCGTTCCTGCAGGGATTAGTCTTCCAAGAAGAATATTTTCTTTCAGTCCTCGAAGAGGATCTTCTTTTGCAGATAATGCGGCTTCTGTAAGTACTCGAGTAGTCTCTTGGAATGAAGCAGCTGACAAGAATGAATCTGTACTCAATGAAGCTTTTGTGATTCCAAGAAGGATCGGCTCTGCTTTGGCAGTCGCAATTTCCCACTTCGCTGTTGCTGGTTCAAATTCAGCAACATCATCATCTCCAACCATATCATTTTGTAATTCTATCTGTGCGATGGTATACTTCTGACCTCGTTCAAGATCTGTTTTCCCACTATCTAAGATTCGGAAGAAAACACCTTCTTCTATGACTTCTTTATTCTTTTCATCTACAAAATCTTTCTTGTATATCCCATCGGACTTTAGCTCTGTTACCCCTGAATCAACAACTCGAATATACTCAAGACCAGACATTGCTACTTTACGATTTTCTTCTTGCCATACATCACGATCTACCGTGTCGTCAACAAGAAGGTTGGAACACCCTGCATCTGTGATACGTACCTTGCGTAACATTTGACGAACAATGACCTCAATGTGCTTATCATTGATTTTCACACCTTGGAGTCGATATACATCCTGAATTTCTTCTACAAGGTAGTGAGCCAGTTTTAACTCACCTTGAATCTTCAGGATATCATGAGGATTCCGATCACCATCAACAAGAGGAGTTCCTGGACGAACCACTTCTCCACTCGAAACCAAAATACTACGAGAAGTCGGAACTGAAATGCTTTGAAGTACAGTACTTGAACCATCATCATTAATCACTTCAATCTTAGTTCGTTTACGAGTTTTGGATTTATTAAGCTTTACAACACCATTATACTCTGACAACAATGATGGTATCTTAGGCTTACGTGCTTCAAAAAGCTCTGCAACTCTTGGAAGACCACCCGTAATGTCTTTATTTTTGATCTGAGATTCCTTGGGTATATCCGCGATCTTTGTTCCACATTTGACCATGAGACCAATACGGATTTGCTCTTCAGTACTACGATCCCAAAATAGAGTTTTATTATTCATCTCTTGAAGATTCGTAAAGTACTTTTTCAGTGCATTTTTAACAGCTTCACTCCAAGACTCTAATGCTTCTTTTGTGTTCTTGGAATCTTTTCCAGCACTCAAAGACTTCATAATAGACTTTAACTCTTTTTTGTTTGCTGATTCTATATCGGACTTCGTATGCTTAATGCCATACGCTTGTAAGAACACAAGGAGCGCTGTTTCTTTAATTAGATTCCAGTCTTTGTGAATTACTGCAACGATAAGTTCGTTCCATGAAGCCAACACCTTCTTAGCTGTTGCTTTTGCTGATATTTTAATCCCGAATCCTTTCGCCTCTTTTATTAAAACACCAAGAACATCCGCAAAAGTAGTAGCATCTGCTTCACTTAATTCTCGAATCGATTTGGGAGATGTCGTTATTCCACTTAGATGCAAATACTTAGAAAGATATGTATCTTGTAAAAATAAAACATCATGATGGAATACTACAGAACAGATTGAACTCCACAAGTGCTTCGCAAGTAGTGAATTTCCTTTTTTATCTTTGTTGAAATCAATCGGTTCAAGACCAAATAAATCAGCTTCTTTATTGAGTCTGGTCAGTGTTTTGCTTCCCTTCTCCTTGGTAAGTGTCATTAAATCCTGAAGATCTTTTGCGGTGACTTTCATTTTTGAAATGAGGGCTGACTTTTTGACTCCAAGAGCAATTACATCTTTTGTAATATCATTTGCCATGCTTTGTAGATCATGAATCGTACATGTATCAAGACCAGAGAGATCCAAAGAGCTCGAACGTAATGCTATTGAACTTCCTTTTTTCTTGCTCTCTAGCTTCACAAGGTCCTTGTAAAAGTCCAACGCTACTTTTCCATAGTTTTGTTCATCAACGTTCTCTAGAGCAACCTTTTTCGATAGCCCCAAAGCTTTTGCTTCTGCATTTAAAGTAAGACAGCACTCTACAAATTGTGCTTTATCACTCCAATCAACTGATGCAATATACTTTTCTGTAACGCTGATTTTATGTGCAAAAGTCATGTGTTCGATATTTTTTGAAGCTTCAACCTGATTTGGTGATTTTCTAAGGGAAGTCGCATCTTTCATTAAAACCTGGATGGCTTCCATTACTTTTCTGGTCTCATCTAATGATACAAATTGCTCTTCATTACCATGAATAAGACCTTTAATGTCTGACTTTCCAAGATTTTTTGCATCAAGATGCATCATGTTTACATGACGGAACAATGAATCTGTATCCAAAGGATCTATAGTATTCAGAGTTTCATCACTTGAGTATTCCAATGGAAATTGGAAACTAAGGTTGCCATCTGGATCCAAAACAGTCTCTGTTGGAAGAGTGTATCGACCCAAAAGCTTACGATATGTGAATCCACTCAAACTTTGAAGTCGATCTTCACGTTTATTGATCCAATCTGATTCTAAAAGATTTTGATACTGAGAGCAGACCTTTTCTAGTTGACCAAGAGCAAGACATTCTTCAATTTCAGACTTTGAAACCCCCTGCTTATCAAACATCATATTCTTCTTGTACTCAATACCAGCATGCAAGAATTTTTTACGGCAAACATAGATGTCTTCCATAACAATACAGCCTGTACGTATCCGGATATTTGGATCGTTATAGACAGCCTCTTCACCAAGGATCTCTACGACAAATTGCTGGTTATCTGCAATATCTAGACGATGAATTGTCTTTCCATCTAAATCATTTTGCTCTGTAGATACCTTTGCTCCTTTTTCATTAATGATACGTAAAAGTCCATTATAACGAGCTACTATCGGACGTTTGAGATTCACCCATTCTGCTACTTTGGTTTTTGCTTCAACATGATCTCCATCTTTTAGTGGTTCAAATATTCCATTCGCGCTAGTTCGAAGCAATGTACCCATCGTAACTTCATGACGCTCACGTTCTCGACCAGCACTATCCTCTATGTAGATCTCTCCTGATCGACCAACTACGATCGTTCCATCTGTAACCCAGGACCCATTTTCTTTACGCTGATATGGAAGAACGGAATGCTTGAGATCATCACTGAAACGAACCACTCCTTTGTGCTTCACTTCAATACTACTGGTTTGTTGTCCACCTTGAGCAGCACC
>NYTD01000206.1 GCA_002683315.1 Deltaproteobacteria bacterium
CACGCACATCATTGCGTGGCTCTGTACGTATTTAGTGTGATGTTTAACCATCCCGTTGTTTTTTTGGGAATATTATTCTTTGATTCACCAACACTCACATTTCGTTATGAAATGTGTGGTTGGAAATATATGTATTTCCAGATAAGAATGTTGTAGAATCTCTTATATTTTTTTTGTCTATAAAAATATTATTGTTCAATAATGTGAAAGATTCTATCTGAGCGATTTCGATGAAGTTAGATGGTCAACTCTAAAGAGTCAGAAAGTGCATGTTGCATCCAGTGTAGATCTTATATTTCAGAATATCCAGTTTGTTTCTGTTTTTATACTATTAGCATTTAAGTAGACTCGTAGAATTGAATGGGTTATCATTTTATGAATTCTTTGAGGTGCACTTATGGTGGTTTGGCAAAAGAAAGAAGACTTATTAGCCCTCCTACGTTCTCCCGTTTATGATCAGCAACAATTTGCTGCAAGACAGTTGAAAGGCTTCGACGATAATGTTCTTGATGCAGATGTTGTACGTGGTCTTCTTGAAGCGATGGCTAATCAGAATAAGCATGATAATAACTGTTGGAGAATTACAGAAAAAGGTCAATTAAAATACCCAGATGACGATGATGTTTGTTTTTGTCGGATCGCAAGCGATCAGATCAAAAATGTTGAAGAATTGATTCGAATCATACGGAATAATAATGACTTTCCGGGTGGAGGAAATCAAACGAAGCATCAAATAAAAAGCGACAAGATTATGTCGCAAGCGATTTGGGTGCTGGGGAATATTGAAGTAGAACTTTCGGAACATAAAGAAAAAATCCAAAAAGAGCTCAACGATATCCTTAATAGCAATTTGTTTGGCGATGATGTCGTTTTAGAATGCATTAGAACAATGGAGAAACTCGATCTTCTTTCTGAAGAAGATCTGCTTGAAGCTCTAAGTATCAACAGGCCACAGGTGCGATGGTATCTGCTACAAGCATTGACAAAAGCAAATCCCCGACCTCAAACTCTTGGATTTCTTGTGACTGTCATGCTTGATATTGAGGTTTCGGTAGCTTTACGAAGTATGATTGCGAGCAATCTAGTAAATATTAATGATGAACGAGTCGATGATCCCTTGTTGGGACTACTGTACGACCCCAATCCGAATATCCGCGAACATGCAGCTCTGACATTAGGCGAAAGAAAAACCAAAAGAGCAAGCACACGTTTGTTTCAACTTCTAATTGACGAAGATGAAATGGTTCGGCTTTCTGCAGGGACTGCTCTAGGCTTGTTGGGGGATCCCAGAACGATCCCTTTTTTATTAAAAGCCAAAAGGTATGGGGATATCCGAATTCAAGAAGTAGCAAAAAAAGCCATACAAGAACTTGGTACAACAGCCACTTCTGATTTGGTACAATCCATGCGTGTTGATTCGTTACCTTATAAAATGGATGCTCTTAAAATATTGAGAGAGCTAAAAGATCCACGCTCTATTCTAGCATTAATAGAATCAATGTTGGATTTTGAGCTGTTTGATGAAGCACGTGAAGCTGTTGTTGAAATGGCAGACATAGCTGAACAGCCATTGTTATTTGTTGCGAAAAATAATGATGTAGACGCTGGTTTTCGAGAAAAATGCCTTCGTATCCTAATTGATACGGGTTCAAAAAGTACGATTGAAGCTTTGGAGAGTATGCTAAAGGCAAAAGAAACAGAGTTGCAGCTTTTGGCGATACAATTATTGGGTGATGTAGAGCATAAGAAAAGTGCTGGTTTGCTCTGGAAACAACTCAATAAACCTCTTGGAGGGTCTGAAAAACTCAGAGCAAGACTAAAAACAAAAGAGCAGCAAGCCAATGCTCCCGATCCGAGATTCCTCTCTCCAGAAATTCAAAAAGAAGAATCTCTACAAGATCAGTTTTTGGCTGAAACACTTTTGGCTCTTGGTAAGCAAAAGGAAACCAAAGCAATCCCAGATCTGCTCAAAGGGTTAGAACAACAAGACTCTCGAGTGTATTCATTCTCAATATCTGCTCTAGGGTATCTCAAAGCAACAGAAGCTGTACAACCTCTATCAGATATAATAGAAAGTAAAAATGGTCAATACAAGGAACAAGCCATTCAAACGTTGGCCAAGATAGGCGATGAAAGATCAATACCTGTATTGCGAAAAGTAGTGCAAGATGTTCAAAAAGAAAGAGAATACCGTCCAGATGCTCCATCATCCCTTGCATCATATGCTATTCAAGCTCTTGCTGATTTGGGTGATTTACAAGTGATACAAATGATTCTAACAGCTTGGGAAGATGAATTAGAAGGGGCAATTATTTCTTTGGGAGATTCTGCCATTCCTATGCTTATTGATGCTCTATCAACATCTCAATCAAGTCGGATTCGCATATTGTCAGCAGAGGCATTAGGGTTACTTTCAGCCCAAGAAGCGATGGGAACATTGATCAATGCTCTGAAAGACAAAGACGAAAATGTCCGAGATATGTCAGTGTGGGCTCTAAATGAAGTGTATGCAAAAAGTTGAATAATAGTAAAATCGAAACGGCACTATGGGATGCTCTTTTTATGAAAGATTTTGCTTATGTTAGAGTGATATTTGTATCTATAATTAGGTTTCTTATAGACCAAATTGTACCAATAGACTTTAGTATGCATTCATGCTCTTTTGTACCTTCAATGACCTCTTGCCTTAAATACGAAAGTACAGCACTTGAATTCGTTTTTTTTGCTCAGTCAAAACCTAATAACTCGAGGCGCTTTTATCAGAAAGTGAAAAGAAAAGTATGTTTTCTAATTTTCAGTCGTTCTTTCGTAGCTGAAGCCTCCTCCAGATCCTCCTGAAGTCCAGCTTATGAAGGTTACATCGATATATATATCGTCTTCTATAAGATGAAGTACATACGATTTTCCAGGTACTTGTTTCAACAGATTGTTTGCAGCTTCTTTGAGGGATTGAAACTCTAGGTTGTCTAAGTCATTCGTTGTTCCAAGAGCCCATTCAGTTCCATCTGGACTACTAAATACGGCAGAGCTCTCGGTGGCAATATTAATTAAAGATCCTTTCATCTGTCGAGTAAGAATTACTGAATCAGTAATAAAGTCTTGATTTTGTGATTCGGTGTGGTCAACAGAGTCTTCTTTGGTGAAAGTAATCTTTGGACCGTTCCAGATTGTTTTTGATTCTTCGACGATGGTGTCAGAAGTGTCTGTATTAGAAGTGTCTTGTTTTGCTTCGTTGCAACCAATAAGTGTGGCACACAGTAGCATCAATGTTCTTGAAAGCATAATGAGATTCTCGTAGAATAGATATTGTATACATGTTCTAAGCTATTTACTTTGAATCTCAAAGTTTTTATAAGTTATAAAATTATGTAGCAACCATATGAATATGAGAAGCGATGATAGCCAAAGAATAAAACTCAAATATTTTCCCGTAGTCTCCTTTGGTTTCTTCACAACGATCAGTGTATTTTCATTCACGTAACAGGAGAATAAAAGATTAGATAATAGAATATCGATCTCTTTTCTTGTTTAATATTTGTCTGCTTTTGAGTTTCGATATGCCAATTAATTACAATTGTAAATTGTCTATTCTTTTTGAAGAGACAAAAGTTAATGTGTCCCATCATAAAGTGATGTGATAACTTGATGTAAAAATAAGGAGTTTTATATGTTCTTTTTTGCCCTTATGTCTCAGGCGCTGCCCTGTGCATATCTTTTGACAACAGACCAAGGTGCTTTGGCTGTTTCAGATGCTCAAGAAGTTATACTTGAAGCCAATAATGCTGGAGTTAGGACCAGCTATAGGATTCAGTATGAAGGAGATGCTGAATCTTTTGGATGGCTCGTTGTTGTTCGCGGAACAGTTGGAGAAGGAGATGTGACTGAGACCGACGAAAGCATCTTTGACACGCTTCGAGATAAATCACAGCCACGACTGATTAAAACTCAGATGCAAAGTGGTGGTAGTGGAATTGGATGTGGAGAAACTGCTTCCAAGTCGATGGGAGATTTTTCGAGTGATGAGAGTTTGAATGTAGAGGTTACAGCACAAGGATTTGCAGGACCATTTGCCTATCAGGTCCTCTCAGCAGAAAGTGGAGACGCTCTTTCAACTTGGCTTGATAGTGAAGGGTTTGAACTTGGAGATACAGAACAAACGATCGACGAGTATATTTCTGAAGGAGGATATAGTTTTGTCGCAGTCACTCTGACGCCTGAAGACTCGCAAACACCACAAGATGGACGAATACTTCCGGCTCTCTCTATTCAGTCCGATGCAACTGAGCTTCATTTTCCGGCACGTATGGCCACAAGCAGTATGGCAGAAAAACAACGAACGACGGTTTTTGTTCTTGGAGAAAATACCGCCAATGTGCAAAGTGGCTGGAACATGACCGACAATTCTTACATTGACAGTCAAGGAGAAGATCCTGTCGTAGCCTTTGAAGATGTTCTTCTCACAGAGGGGTCTGCAGAAGTTCCTGCATACTGGCGGACCTATTCTAGTGCACATGATGGAGTATGGTTAACGCGTTTTGACACTCTGGCTCCTCGTGTCGTCCATACAATAGATCCTTTGTTTGGATTTGAAGATGCGCAATACGACATTGAAACACAGATTGAGGTATATGAAAACGACAGCGGTGCGATGTGGCTTTTGGTGCCTTTGCTTGGATTGGGTTTGGTGCGGCGTAGAAGAGACTAGGGGAAAGCTTTTCCATTCTATGGATGGGAAGCTTTGTAGGTTCATTAGCAGTAAGAATACACGAACATAAGAACTACAATCTTTTGTAGTCACTTGTGCGTAGTAAGATATTGGTTCCAGATTCAAAAAAGACTCCTTTCATTCGACTGCTAATAGTTTTCTTGAACTTCCCACAACAAAGATCAGAAAAGAATAAAAAACACATCAAATACTCCTGTTTTTATAGATTGGGTACGCGTATTACAATGAATCCTTTCTTCTCTATTTCTTGTGTGTTGGGCACACTGGGACTCTTTCTACATGTTCAGTGTTGTATGATGTATGGCAGTAGATGATATTCACAACAAGAAGCGCTGAAGCCATTTAAAGAACTCGATTTCGACATGACAATAGCACAATGGTTTATCAATGGGGATGGTCTTGAAGAAGATGATGTAGTGCATCAACGACTGTACAAAACATCCTCTAGCTAAGGATGAACAGAGATCTACGATGAACGAAGATGTGAAACTTGTGTAGCCGCACGATCTGACCCAGATGTGTAATTTTTTATATACATGAGGAAGAGGAACCAAGATTTAGGGTGTCTATTTTTATGAAATTTAAATTGTTCGGTTTATCCAAATTGTATATTTTTATATATACGGTTTTACAAAATTATAAAAATAACGAAATATATAGATGTAGCTAAGACAAAAAAGGAGTTCATATGTTTTCATTATATCTAATGTTCATTTCTTGTAGTGAGAAAGAGGTTCAAGAGTCCATTGAAGAAAAAGAAGAAGAGAATCAAGAAGAAACAGAAGGCAACGAAGAGGAGAATACGGAAACGGATAACAATGAGGAGGAGAATACAGAAGAAGGTGGCGAATTACATCATTTTTGTTTACCTCAGCCGAACATTCAAACTCAAAATCTTGGTTTTGACGTATTTCAAAAGATGCGAGAAGTGGAAGCATCATCATGTTTTCTTGAGGTTCGAGACATCGATACCGATAACGACGGATACAGTGATTCTTCAGAGGAATTTACATCTCCCTCTTCAATGGTAGAGTGTGAAGATGAAAATAACTGTATACAAACTCTTCCGAGTTTTGCAGTTTCTTGGGGACAATCTTCTGATTTTAGCTTCAATATTTATACACATGACTCGTTGAGTGAAGGAATTGTTGAGGGAGAAAGGGTTGTTATAGATGGAGTAGAGACCATAGATTTGCGTGTCACCTACAACGTATATGGAAATACGGCGGAGCGAGAGATCGAACGCATATACTCTTCCGAAGGCAATATCCTAGAAGAAAGATTCTATTTCAACGATAGTCTATGGTTCGAAGTGATTAATACGTGGGAAAACGATCTTCTCGTTTCACAAGATTCATATGATCATATCAATTCCAACGGCAATCATATCAATCTGAGCTGGAGCTATGATGATGAGGCACGAATGAGTCAATCTGTTTATACTTCAGCCAATCAACAGGTAAGCACAGCATCGTTTGTGTATGATGAGAAAGGACAATTAATCCAGTTGACTCGAGATTTAGATGGAGAGATCCTACTCAGGCAGAGTTGGAATTATGAAAATGAAGAGCTCATATCTCGAAGCAGTGAGTATAATTCTTCACAATGGTATCAAAGTGCTGATAATGCTCATGCACAATCTGTATTGAATTATTCTTCTCACTGGAATTCATCGATTGCAACCACAGAAGAAAATTGTATAAATCTTCCATATTCTATCGTACATGGTTATCCCGATCAGGAAAAAGTCTATCAACTGGGATGGCCGCTCAATGATGTACCCAATAATATAGGTTTTTCATATCGATATGATGGATATGGATGGAATTATGGGACACAATCTTGGTTTGGACATATGGGTGTTGCCAGTATGTATGATGTCACCGAATGGAACGCAGAGACAATGCGCACAAGTACCATTACCTATCAAAATGGAAAGATGGTAACAGAAGTATTAACCACAGATCTTGAAGAAGAATCTCAATTTTCCATCACCCGTACTCGCTCTTTTGAAGGCGACCTCATGATAACTGACGAAGTTATCAATACGCATCCATCTTCTTCTGGAATACATACACTTGAATTTTCCTATGATGAGCAAGGAAATCTAGAGACTCGAAATCTTCATCTAGATGGGGTGCATACGCATCACAATACTTGGACATACGATGGAGAGGGGACTCTTAATGGGCATAATATATCTATGCTATTTCCCCAAAATGATGAACTCACACTCATTGCCTCTTATCGCCAAACAGTGTCAGAAGAAGGAGATTCCTATGTTCGTATCCGTGAAAAAAGAAGTGCTGACGATGAAGAATGGCAATTTATCGATCAACTCATGAAAGGGGAGCACGAACGAGGACGATACGAAATGAACAATCATGATTATGTGGTTTTTAATGAGGATAATCATATCGTTATGCAAGGACATGGAGATTTGGATAGTCCGACATATTATTTTTCAGCTGTTGAGAATCAAGAAGGACTCCTTGAGATGTGGACTAGAGCCGAATATGAGGAAGTGACAAAACATATCTATCAATATACCTGCTATTAAAAGCCATTTGATACAAGCACATTCTCGTTGTAATCTTATTTCTATAGATGAACGTATCTCTTTGCGTGCTTTCATCTATAGAAATATCCCTTTCTAAAATATAAGTCGGATGAATACAATCTTTAAACAGGATTGTGAAGAACGATACAGGAGGTATTCTTGTGAAGTCCTGGATAGCATATTCTACTTCTCTGGCTTTTCCATCTTAATTGTTGCAGTCATGATTCAAACTGAGTTACAATAATGATAATGATAATCATTATCATTATTGAGGTGGGTTTTGAAAAAAAGACTAATGCAGTTGTTCCCAATACGACAACAAATTCAGAAGGCTATTCTTGGATTAGTCTTTAATGTCTTTCAAGAATTCTGTATTTTCGTAGGATTTATGAAACTCTTAACAAAGATAATTTGGGCCATTTTTCTGTTTGGATTTAAGCCAAATAGCAATCTGTCATATCTTATGCCGTCACTCTTTTTCCTGGTTCCACAAACCTAAGATTTCTTCAATAGATATAGAATCGTAGTCTTGTTCCAGATTACATTGACACTCCAATGCATTATCATTTCTATGTCATCTCGTACGTATGCTTTAATGTTGACGTTTTGAACGCATTATGCGAAGGCCAATCACAATAAAAACAAGTGTTACAGGATGGGATGGACTTTTTTGTGTTGAGCAGGAAACACTTGCTGTGCCCACAACTTCACCCGTTTCCAGTAACTCTTCCGTATTCATCCCAGGGACACAGCCATCGTCAGGCTCTTCTCCTATATCGCCACCGGTATCGATTAGCTGTTGTATCGTATTTCTTCGATCTGTAATCCATAGCCGCAGTTCACCTATTTCAAGTTCAAAGTCTTGATATGCTTCGGCAGAGTGTACATGAGCCTGTAAAATATCAATTCGGTCGTAGAGATTCTCTTCACTCCAAACCGTATCAAGCAACTCTGTAAGTCGTTCCAGATACATACTATGCAATATAGAATGACGAGAGAGTCTATTGGCTAATGCAGATTGAACAAACCGCATTTCTTCAGATTCTCTCATTGCGTCATCGGGGCCCCACGGGATGAATACGGCCCGAGCGTTGTTATCAGGATCGAAGTATACGTAACTATTGTTACTGTTTGCATTGTATCCATCACCATGAGCAACGATTGTTTCTAATGCCCAAAATGAGAGAAATAAATCGATGTCAAGAACAGTCTCCAATGTTTCCTCGAGCATTTCATCAGAAGATGTCAGTGCTGTTACAATTTCCAACAGTAGTGTTGGATCTGCAATCGTTTCATCTGTCTTGGCTTCCCAACGTCCTAAACCATTATCTAAGTGCGCCTGTGTGAAGTCTGCCACCGTACTCTCATATAGAGAGCCATGATCATTTCCGAAGGCACGCCGTAAAAAAGATTTTTTGATTGGTTCAACATGTGTATATGCTCCAAGAGAAACATCATTAACCATTACATTGGCAAGGTTGCATAATGGTGCAGGATATCCTGCATCGTGAAATACACTGTATACCAAACATGTACGCATTCTACTCGGATCGGTGAGATTGTTATTGAGAGTAAGTCTTTCGATTTCACCCAGATACTGGTTGTCAACAAATTTATTGGTCTTTACCTTTAGTGAAGGTCGCTGATCGGAACCTGATAAAACAGATCCTACAAAACCTTTTTTTCGTATGCCTACTGTATCAGCCGAAATCCCATCTACCTGTATATCAGCTGGAAAATAAGAAAAAGGATCTGGAAAGGGTTCTGTACAAGTACTTAAAATGTGACCTATGGCGTTACCAAGTTGGTCTTCATGTGAGCCACCAAATCGATTTTGACTACCAAGCTCAGTAAAATCATCCGCGTCAATCTGTATCTGAATACATGGCATGTTTTCAATTGAAAATGAAATTTCAGTA
>NYTD01000207.1 GCA_002683315.1 Deltaproteobacteria bacterium
CTGATCCCTTCACGATTACATGCCTTCTTATTACTCAAATTTGAATTGTTCGATGAGTTTTTGTAATTCTTGTGCCATTCTATTGAGATCGTGTGCGGAGTTCTCTGTATTGGAGGCACTTAGGTTTGTTTGTTCTGCAATTTCTGCTGTTTGTGAGATGGTTTGAATGATTCCTTGTGTCCCATGTGCTGCCTGTGAGACCACTCTACCAATTTCATTGGTGGTAACAGATTGCTCTTCTACAGCTGTGGCGATGGTGTTTTGCGTATCATGGATTTGGTTGATGACTTCTACGATATCTTTGATTGCTGTGACTGCTTCTTGAATATCTGTTTGGATATGTTCGATACGAGCATTGATATTTTCTGTCGCATCTGATGTTTTGTTGGCGAGTGATTTCACTTCTTCCGCGACAACGGCAAAACCTTTTCCTGCATTTCCTGCACGTGCTGCTTCAATTGCGGCATTTAGAGCCAATAAGTTTGTTTGCTCTGCAATGCTGGTAATCAATTTACTAATCTGGCTAATCTCTTTACTTCCTGAGCCTAGATTTTGAATTAGGACATTGGTGCGTTTTGCCATATGTACACCTTGTGTCGCTTCTTGCGCTGCCTTGGTCGCGGAACGAGATATCTCACGGATACTTGCACTCATTTCCTCTGCACCTGCAGCTGCCATTTGGACCAGATCTCCAACTTGTGCAACTTCATTTGTTACGTGCAGCGCCTTTTCATGAGTGATGCTGGCAGATGTTCCGAGTTGATTGGATACTGCAGACATTTGATTGGATGCAGAAGATAGTTTTTGAGAATGTGAGGAAACTGCAGAAACCATCGCCCCTATTCGATGAACAGTTTTGTTCAACGTTTGATTCATTCGGCCGATCTCATTGTTGTGCTGTGTGTTGAGCTGATGTGTTAAGTCACCTTTTCCAATAAACTCGAGTGCTCCGATTGTCTGATTTAGTGCAGATAACCTTTTTCTTGAAATCCATGCAGTTACAATGAGTGCAAAAAATACAGAGAAGAGAGCAATGACTGCTGTTCCTACCTTTAATCTCCAGCGTGCCCGAAGAGCCTCTCTTTGTAATATACAAAGTTTCAGTTCTCCTATTTTTGTGCTTCGGGAATTATTTAGGATGGATTGTACCGTACACATCGCATCAGAAGAGGAAGAAAATGGGGTAGCATCTGTTTTTAAAAATGATTCCATCTTTGATGCGGAACTCCATCGCATCAATGGTGCAGAGTTGGCATCTCTCAGTTCAACGATATCGAGGTTTGATGTTTTTTGCGCCAAGTCTATGAACATCTCTTGTGTTTCCTCTAATGCTCCAGATGAAATGCTAGGTTGAATAATCGAGGCATACAACTGTCCCACAGCATCGTTGTGACGAGTACTTTCTTGCGCAAGTGCACGTAGTGCATACCATGAAATACCCAAAAACGCCATACAAACCAAAAATCCGGCAGAGACTCCCGAAATAATCGCGATTTGAAACGAGATACGCTGAAAGAATCGTAACTCATTGGGCATAGGCTCTTTGTTCATAAATTCTCCACAAAATTTTAATTTATTATAGCGGAATATGTTTGTGGATTTGATGTATTTATGAATAATCGTATCGTGGTACGGGTTGTTATTTTACGATGGTGTGGCGTAGATCATCATCAAGAAGAGTGTTATCGAACGCCTAATGTTTTCTTTTCATTTTTTGAAGAAATGGCGTAATTTTCTCTTTGCAGACATGTGTTCAATGAAGTGTCGCTACGATAATATGCCTTCTAAGGTTCCTGAACCATCTTCTCCGAATTGACTGAGGTTTTCTCCCATCGCTTGTGCAAGTGTAATCCAAAGGTCTGCATGTGGTTTTTTGTTGTATTCCAGAAGTTTTCCAGAGCGGAGCATTCCACCACCATTTCCAGCAATGACAAACGGCATGTTATCAAAAGAATGGGTGTTTCCATCGGATACTTCAGAGCAGAGAACGACGATACTGTTATCAAGCATGCTTCCATTACCCTCTGGACGAGACTGCAATTCTTGTAGAAGATATGCAAATTGCTCTACCCACCAGATGCGCTGCTGTAAAAAAGCGGCGTAAAATGGGTTGTTATCATCGTGATTGGCCCCATAGTGTGATGCTTCATGACTGGGGATATCATTGCTCGGATTGTACATGGGGGTACCGAGAAATCGATTCATAGCCAAGGCGCTGGTATGATGTGAGTTTTGAATTACTCCAACTCGTGTAAGGTCACACTCCATACCCAAAACCATCAAGTCAATCTGTGCTTTGAGTGTATCAGGATATACTGCTGGGTCATACAAGTTGGAGCCCAAAGAACCGACATCCAGTTCTTTGTCTGTACACTGTGCCTGCTGGATGGTGCTGGTCAGAGTGTCGTTTCTGTATTGAAGTTCGTTGAGGGCTTCGAGGTGACGTTCGAGTTTTTGAGATTCCAGTACGCCGAGTTGACTTCGCAATTCCTCTAATTCGACCATAGCAGAATCGATGGATTTCTTTTGTGTGATGCGCATATCTTCACACTCTGCAACTCCATCATATGATTGTGCGAATAAATCGCAAAAGGCTACCCTGGGATCATCTTGGGGAGGAACTGCATTGGTGGCTGAAGGATACGATAGATGTTTACCAATGGTTGCAGGGCCTTGGTTGCTTTGGACTCCAAGGTATAAATGTCTCCACGGAGATGCCGCTCCTACTGTACGTGCAAGGTACTGGTCGATGGATTCATGGTTGGCATCCTTGGAACCTGTAAATAGGCGCATTGCACCATCGGGATGACCTCCTGCCGATCCCCCTACGGCCAAACTAATTCCGTTAAGAAATAAGCATTGGTCTTGATAGGGAATTAAGGGAGCAAGTTGTGTTCCTAATGAGAAGCTTGTTTCATTACCTTCGGCATGCCACAAACTTTGTGTTCCACTCTCACTTGTACCCACGACTCCATCAGGGAAATAAAAGAAAATAATACGCTTTGCTGTATTGGGTTGTGCCCATAAGGGGCGACTTTTCCAAAAGGGGAGTGTGGAACTCAATGCTGCAGATTGAGAAATAAAAGATCGTCTTGATATTTTCATCGTAATTCCCTTGTAATAAAGGTTTGCGAAGCGACAATGTCTACCAGAAGAGATTGGATATTTCGGCTTTGACTCTCAAATTGAACAACAAATTCATCAATATTAATTTCTTCTTCTTGCGTTTCCAGTCCTCCAAATGCAAATCGGTACATTTGTTTGACAAAGCATTTGGCTCCTTGATCGCTCTCTACAATGATGGTGGAGAGTTGGGGAAGAGTAACAAATGAATTGGAGGTTCCAGTCCCCAATCCTTCAACGTCAACCAGATCTCCAGTGGGATTAATAGATACCCCATTCTCTTCTTCTCTATATTGACCAATTCCATCGAATCGTTCCATCGCGAGTCCTATTGGGTCAATATACTGGTGACACGAAGCACAGGCCGGGTCTGCGGTGTGTTGCGCAAAACGTTCTTGAGTGCTGGAGTTAAAGTCGACTTCTGGTGCCATTCCTGCATTCGGGGGTGGCTCTCCAAGCTTTTGGCACAAGATACGTTCTCGGATAGCGACTCCACGCTTGATGGGACTTGATTGGTCGGAGTGGGCGTGAGATGATAAGAAAGCACCCATGCTCAAAACACCTGCGGAACGAAGAGAGGGGAGGGCGGTTTCTTGTATTGTGGGACCGTACACGCTCGTGATATCGTAGATGCTGGCAGTGATGTTGTTGAGATAGCTTTGATTGGACAAAAATAAGTCGTTGTAGGAACCATCTTGTGCAAAGACGAGGTTTTGGATCAAGGATTGTTGTTCTTGATCGAATCCAATGGCCGTTTGGGGAGTGAAATTGTAATATGCAAAGGCATTTTTATCGATACTACGCAGATTCGTTGTTCCAAGCCATTGTGCCAAGATGTTGGAAAAATGCATTTTTCCCTTACCTAATTCAAGCATACGAAGAGCCTGCTCTCGCCTAATGTCTGCACTTTGTAGTGTATCATTGTGGGCTGCTTCGAGCAGTTCTGTATCTGGTGTACTTCCCCACAGAAAGTATGACATGGCTGTGGCTATTTCATAAGAGTCAAGTGTATGAATTCCTTCGTCACCCTGCACACCAATTTCTTTTTTGTATAGGAAATGTGGTGAGGTCAAAAGCGATAGAGCGACATCTCGCACTCCTTGTTCTTCATTTGTGGCACTCGAGAAAATATCTTGGTACCGGTCTTTTTCTGCGGTGGATAACGGACGTCGGAATGTGTGTGTTCCAAAATCATCAATCCATGAGGAGATACAATCTTGTGATGTGATATCGCAAGAAACAAATGTGGAAATAGGAGCATCTTTTGTTAGGTTGTGCGCGGCTTCGATGTATTTGTCAATGTGCGTAGTTGAGACAAGTCCTTTGCTTGCATTGTTGTCGAAGAAGTAGTGTTTGGGTTGGCTTTCTGTGGGAAATAGGGCGGCTGGATCATAGGTATACCGTCCATCATTTGAGCATGATGTGGTGGTTTCTTGGGTGGACTCTTGGGAACCATTTACAATAAAAGCGTATTCGTGGGATCCATTGCTTAGCTCGGCTTTTAGATACTGAATGCCGGCTCCAGTATTTAGCTTCCATCCTCCTTCTTCAAGGGTTGTAGCCCATCCGTTAAAGTCGCCGGAGACCAAAACTTCAGCGGAAGAGTCACCATCCCACGTGAAGGTGTATGTTGCGCAGGTGTCTGAGATGCACTGCTGGTCGATACAGGATTGTGATGCGATTATGCAGTCGCTATCTGTGGAGCATGATGTCGGTGTATCAGATTGGAGTGCGAGTAGATCATACAAGGTGGAAGTATATTCTCGTCGTGTGAGAAGGCGAAGCTGTACTGGTGGATGACGAGCAATCACTTCCTTATCGGAGCTGCAGCCTGTCATAAAAAGCAAGAGAAATCCATGAAGCATGGGATACCTGTGATGAGAGATTCATTCTTCTTATAAGGATAACTAAGGAATTGTACTCATGCATGATTCTTCTTTCAAACAAAAGAGAATTCTATTATGTGCGTCATGTTTTATAATTACCAATCGATGATACAATTGGGCAATTCCTCGAATCTCATGGGATTATAACGTATGGAGAGTTTCTCTAGTTTTTTCAGTTTCAAAACTTCGATGGGAAACCGTGTGATACTATTGTGGGACACATTAAGTTCTTTCATACACGATAATTGAGCCAATGATTTTGGAAGAGCTGTTATTCGATTACTAAATACATCCAATTCTTCCAAAAGGTGAAGAGAGGCTATTTCTTCTGGAAGTTCTGTCAGGTTGTTGTCTGAGATGTGCAAATGAGTAAGAGAAGTGAGTGCGAAAATTTCTAGTGGAAATGTACGAAATTCATTTGTTCTCATTTTCAGATACTTCAGAGAGGTCAATCGACCAAAACTTTCCGGAAGATTCTCTAGCTTGTTGGCGTTTAAAGATAGATATTCCAAACCTGATAGGCGATGTATTGTGTTGGGTAATTGAAGAAGCCCTGGACTTGACCTGTTGTTTCCTCCACGTATCGATAATGATTTGAGATTGGTTAGCTGGGTGAAATCAACAGGAAGTGTCTCCATTCTCGTATCGATTTCAAGTTCTTCTAGTGTTGTGAGCTGACAGATATCTTTGTGAAAGGTATCCCAATTGGTGCAGCAGAGTTTTTTTAAAAAAGGTGGGAAACATACGACTTCTTTTATCCTGGTATAGGACATCTCTATGGTTGTCACTGAGGGGCTCATTTTTGGTAGCCGTTTTAGATAAGAGCTTTCCAGTATTAGAGTCTGCAAACGTGAAAGATGCTCAAAATTCGAAGGAAACGTTTCTACGCATACTGGTGGATGAAAGATTTTAAGATTGTTGAAGTTTGTGATGTTGCTGGGCAGAATCGATCTACTTTTTATTTCTTTTAGATTGAGCTCCTCTATCTCTTCGAGCTCTGGATATATTTTGGCTGTATGAAATGTGAGCCACAAGCTTATATTTCCAGCTTGTGGTTGTGCTACATAGCGATTAGTAAATAATTTTCTAAGAGATTTTTCTATGTGTTCACAGAGATATTCCAAGGAAGAAGAAGGATCAAAATCGTTCACGTTATCAAAACGATTTTGGTAGCTCTCAAAATCATAGTCTTCATGTATCGAAGATAGAAAAGCGAAATATTTTTCTGGTGTATCAAGCAAAACTTCGGACAGAGTATATGCTTGTTGTACTGACTCAGGATTTTGACTTTGAAAGAGCATTAATATTTTTTTATATTGCATTTCTATTGACATATTTATCGTCCCCAAAGAAATCCTTCAAATGTGAGTGGATTACCGATGATAGAGCCACACGAAGATCCATAGTTACAATAGTTTCCAGAACTGAAATTTACACCCGCATATAAGGAATTGTATCCCAAACCAAATCCGATGGCGGTATCATTGCTATTGCAGTTCCCTTCATTATTTGCAGAAAATCCAAATCGTGCTTTGGCTGCACCATTGTTCGTATTGACCCCAAATAGATGACAATGATTTTGATATGCCCATCCTGAATACATTTGCGTATAAAAATTACTGCTTGCGTTGATGAAGCCGCCAGAAAAAATATCTTGTGCGGTTTGGAAAGAGCCTGTGTCTAGGTAGATGCAGTGGTTTCCCTGTGAGGGGAAACATCCATACAATTCTTGGATGTCCAATGAGATAAAGGCCTCAAATTTTGCATTTGCGATGCTGGTGTTCATGCTTGAGTCATTGTGTAGGCTATTGTTGGTCCATTTTGGATCGCTGTAATAAAAATCGGTATTATAGGAACCATCTGTTTTTAGGAGTAGGGTCCAGCCCCCACCATTTTGGGTCATATCACAATATGCCTCAAAGCTTCCGGTTCCTTGTGGATCTATCCAGTACACACCATCGATACTGGATGGTTCTTCACCCAAGATTTCGTCGCATGATTCTCCAGCGCAATATTCTCCCAATCCATAAAGATCTTCATCTGTGGTGCCATCGCAGTTATTGTCGAACAGATCGCAAATCTCGGTCGCATTGGGATTGACGGTGTCAAAATCATCGTCACAATCCTCATCATTGTTTACATATCCATTCGGCTGTTCGCATGATGACATTGTACTGAGCGGATCCCCAAATGTATCATTGTCTGAATCAGCATACCAAGTAGAAGCATCCGTAGCGGAGTTTTCATCAATGGTACCATCACAGTTGTTATCGATTTCATCACAAACTTCAGATGCATTTGGATTGATGGCATTGTTTAAATCATCACAATCCTCATCATTGCTTATATAGCCAGTCGGTTGTTCACATGATGACATTGTACTATTTGGATTTCCAAAGGAGTCATTATCTATGTCTGCATACCATATCAGAGCATCCAATGCAGAGTTATCATCGATGGTGTCATCACAGTTGTTGTCCAAATTATCGCAGATTTCGGTAGCAAATGGGTGAATGTTGACGTTTGAATCATCACAATCTTCATCATTTTGTACATATCCAGTCGGTTGTTCACATGATTCAATTGTACTATTTGGATCTCCGAATGTATCATTGTCTGTATCAGCATACCAAACCAAAGCATCATTTATGTTTTCATCAATTGTGCCATCACAGTTGTTATCTATGTCATCACATAATTCTATAGCGTTGGGGTTTATGGTATCGTTTTCATCATCACAATCTTCATCGTTACTGACAAATCCTATGGGCTGTGTACATGAGTTTTGCGTACTGTTTGGATCTCCATAGGTATCATTGTCTGTGTCTGCATACCAAGAAGGAGCATCAAAAGCGGAATCTTCGTCAATGTTGCCATCACAATTATTATCGATTTCATCGCAAACTTCTGTCGCGTTTGGATGGATGTTAATGTTGGAATCGTCGCAGTCCTCGCTGTTTTCTACATATCCTTCTTCACGATTACATGACTCGATGAACACACTCTCATCACCGTAACCATCTTCATCAGCATCTGCATACAATATAAGCAAGGAACCATTGTCGATGATATCGTCACAGTCGTTATCAAGTCCATCACAGATCTCTTGTGCACCGACATATACAAGAGGATTTTGATCATCACAGTCTTCAGAACCTGTGTATCCATCTCCATCCACATCGATGTTAGGATCCTGAGGACCTACTTTGCTCTCGGAATAGCAGCCATACAAAAAAAATAAGGTAAAAAATCTCATGATAGGAAACTCAAATGTAAATACGAATAGTATACATATACTTGTATCAAGAATGAGAGGTTTGTTCCATTGTTGTGCTAGGTGGAAGAATGGTCTCTTCTATTCCCTCTTCTTGATTTTCGTGCGCCACAGTATCTAATTCATCTAGATTCATGATGGTTCCCCACTCATAATTTTCTGTCATATCTTTATATCGAACGTGTTCTACAATATATTCTGGTCGATAAAAGTGTTGAGCACGAACCTCTCGCTCAAGCACTTCATCAATTCCATTAAAACTAATAATGAGAAGAAATAGATTTTCGTGCATTTCCTCTAAGCTCATATTGGCAAATAAGCCATCGCTTAGAGCGTGTGTAGCAGTGAAATTTAGCCCAAAGAATGGGATGTCTGTTTGAAGAAGAGGAAGAGAGACGAGTTTACGAGTGGGTTTTCCATCGATATCGTTCCAACTTACGAGGGCAGATAGTTTTATCTGGGCATTGATAATGGGATATCCTCGAGCGTTGGCAAAGCGAATCTGGAGATACTGATTACCTTGGCTGACCATTAAAACCGCATGCTCTGCAAATGCTACACGAGCCTGGGGACGAGAAAACTTGGAGTAGAATACGGCTGTGATAAGAGCGACGCCAACCAGGCCTGTAAATGATTCAATCAATACGACGATATGTCCCCAAAAGCTCACAGGATGCATATCTCCATAGCCAATCGTAGATAGAGATTGAACGCTAAACCAAAATAGATCCAGATCGTTTTGTGCTCCTGCAACATTGTTATCGCCAATCATGAGTAAGCCAGCAAAAAACACTGCGGTTGATACATAGACAATAAAAGCAATGATTGTCAGTTTCCACCATGGAGAACGCATGAGCATATGATACATGTCTCCGACGAATTCTCGTCGGATACCGCTGATCTCATATCGCATCGTTCCAAATTCTTGGGTGTGTTTCGCCATTATTTGTCTCCTGTACGGAATCGTATGTATATCACAAAGAAATCGCGCTACCACCATACAAAGAACATTATCGTATTTTGGTTCTTCTTTGTATTCGGATCTGGTTTTGTTGGCGATACCAAGATAAGAGAACTGTTCTATTATTACAACAAAGCATAGGTCAAGTGATGTTTTCTTTGATTATGTGTATGGCTCTTTTTTTGGGGCACTTCATCAAAGGGATTACAGGTTTTGGATCCGCACTGATCTCTATTCCCATCATGAGTTTTGTCTTTGCTCCTGCGGATGCGATCGTTATCGCTCTCCTTTCTGACGTATGTATTGGAGCATATCTAACGTGGGTTGAAAGACGTGTTGTCGTGTGGAGGGTTCTTCCCGCAATGTTAACAGGAGTATTTATTGGACAGCAAGTCGGAGTCTTCATTCAGAAACGTTTGGATGAGGATACTGTTCGAATCTGTATGGCCTTTTTGATTTCTTTTTTTGCCGTACGTTTGCTGTTGGGTGCAGGAGTATTAAAGCGTAGGATTCGATTTCGTACTGCTGCTGGAGGTGTGGCTGGACTGGGAGCAGGTGTGATGAGTGGCTTGGTGGGGTCTAGTGGACCACCAGTGGTTTTGTATACCACGAGTTATTTTGACAAGACCAAAGGTAGGGGGATTCTTATTGCCTTCTTCTTTCTCTCTGCGATTTCGCTGGTGCTTACCTTAATCAACCGAGGTATGGTATCACAAGAAGCCTATATGTTTGGTGGGTTTGGAGTGTTGGTTTCTCTAATAGCGGCCTCAATCGGTTCTTGGCTGTCCCCAAAGGTCTCTCAAATTTTCTTCACTCGGTTGGTTGCCTTTCTGTTGTTATTTTGTGCGGCGAGTATGTTGTTTATAGTATTGCTTCGTTAAATTAAATTTTTTCGTTTAAAATAATCGTGTGGATGGTTTTTTTTAAGATCGGAAAAATGACTGTTAAATGCTAATTATCGATAAATGATTCTGTTTTTTTTGATACATGTTAGATATTTTTTAATCGCTTGATATACTAATTTTGATCCAGATCAGTTTGTAGGAGTAATTCATGCGACAGTCCCAAAGAGATGTTTCCTTTACCGAAAATGTTTCTTTTGAACAATCCAATACAAAGACGCAGAGTAGTTCACAAAAAGGAGGTAATCATCAAAAACAAGAACAGATGCAACTTGTCAATGACGTCCGTGATTGGCTTGACTATCAACGTACCGCAATTCGTCCTCTTATGGGACTTGACAAGAACGAGCGTATCAATGGTGTTCTGCAAGCTATCGTAGAGATCAACAATAGCTTTCGAGATACAGGTTCTACCGAACTTTCGCATTTTCCTCATTCTCCTACTGCAAAAGATGCTCCTTCATTAGAGGGGGTGATGCCAAGTCTCTCTCGTGAAGCACGTACTTTTCAGATCTCGATTCAAGCCCAAAAAGAACATACATCTATTGCAGGTTTGAATCTACTTAACCTGTTTGGTGGTCAAAATACAGCAACGACAGCCTCTTCAAAATCACCGCCAACCCCGAAAGCCGCGATACCCAAGTCAGCTCCAAAAACAACGAAGGGAGGAGGTGGGATGGATCGCATTCAAGGCATATCCAATAAAGTAGGAGCGATCTCTTTGCGGATGCCGAAAGGAGCGCAAAAGTATCAGTTGGCAAAACATGGAGACCCAAAGAGCATTACACTTATCTTAAAGCATTGTAAAGAAATGGGAATACGAAGCCCAGATCAGGTTGCGTATGTTTTATCTACAGCTTGGACCGAAAGCAAAATGGGTCAATGGATGACGGAATCTGCTTGGCTTCCAGAGAAGACAGCGGAACGAAAAGGAGAGCAGAGATATGGTCCCAATGGAGCTTTTGGTAAAACAGCGCGTGACTATGGAAACACCAATCCGGGAGATGGCTCAAAATATATGGGCAGGGGATTTGTGCAGCTAACCTGGAAAAACAACTACAGAAAGATGTCCCAACTTCTCATCAAAAATGGTTTTCAGTACTCCCAAGGTGGTGTTCGATATGGAAATGGAAAAAATGGCACGCAGCCCATCGATCTGGTGAAAAATTACAGACATGTAAACAAAAATAAAGATCTTGCCGCGCGCATTTTGGTCTTGGGTATGGATGGGGGGCATTATGCCAATAGTGGTGGTCTAGATTCCTATATCCCGGAGAATAAACCTGCAACCCAGGGCAATTTTGAGAATGCAAGACGTATTGTCAATGGTTCGGATAAAAAGAAACATATTGCCGATAATGCACAGATTATCGCAAAAGTATTACGAGCCGGAAATGCTTGGGTAAATGTGTTCAATAAATAAACAGCATTTGGATTCTTCCTTAGAAAATCTTAATTTGCTGAGATCAACAGTCATAGTAGTGCGCGACCACCAATATATTATTGTACAGTCAAAGATGTATCATCAAAGTAGATGACTCCTGAATCAGCATTTCCCTGTATGTATTCCATGACAAACTGAATGTTGGCAACACCGGGAGGTGTTGTGAAGTCTACAGACAAATCGATCCATGTGTCTGTTTCTGTGACAGATGTAATGATATCCGATACTGCAATATCTCCAACGAGTCCCCAATTTGCATCAAATGCTTTGACAACAAGTTGTGCGATACTATCTGGATCTACGAATGTTGCCGAAGAGGGGAGCATAGCTTTCGCAGTAAATGTAAATACTGTCCCTTCTGCTGGATTGGAAAATTGTTGATAGATAGGTGTGATTGGACTGGTGGGATCATTTTTACCCATGACGTGAAGATACTTTGTTCCTTCTGCGGCAATACTTGCATCTGTTTCGATAGAGTAGTTGGTCAATGTTGATGGATAGATGAGCCATCCTGTGAAGTCATCTTCAAATCCTGGATTGACCAAATCATATGATGGTCCAGCGGCTTGTTCTTCGCAGCTAAGGCAGTTTCCAAATGTGTCGGAAGGGGCTGAACTTCCGATAATCCACTGACGATGTGCAAAATTTTCATAATCGGTTCGTGGTGTACATGTCCAATTTCCGCTGGTGGTACTGCTGACAACCAGATCTTCATGTACACCATTGGCCATCCACTTGTATTCCATATCTTCTGTGGGGGGGGCGATAGAAATAGTCCATGTTCCATCACCATTGTCGGATGCAGGCACAGCTTGTGTCGAATCCCAGTCACCGAACCATGAGCCAGTTAGTGCAACTTCATTGATGACATCGGGGCTTCCATCCCCATCACCATCATAGCATCCAAGATCTACGGTTAAGCAGAGCTTGTCTTCACACTCGTTGGGTTCTGAAGTCGGTTGGGATTCAGGTTCTGCGGTTGGTTCAGCAGCAGGTTGCGTTTCTGGTTCAGAAGTTGGCTGTGCTTCCGGTTCAGCAGAAGGCTCTTGAGAGGGACTATTGCTGGTGTCAGATTCTTTTTCACCACATGCCAGCATAGCGGTCAACGGGAGTAGTGTAAATATTCGTGTATACATAATGTCTTCAATTTTGTAGGTTTGATAGGAAAACCGTAATTTACATGAACAAACTTTTATGTCAACGAAAAGATACACAGATTGTCTAGGTTTGCGTGTTATGAACGTTGCGCGACTTCTGTAAAAAAGGGACGGAGGGGAGTATGTTGGTTTTAATATTGATGATGGGGTGTCGAGGTAAAAAAGACCCTGTAGCCTCACAGACTGATACAGAAGTGATTGACTCTGGTTCTACAGACAATGGAACAACTTTGGAGCCTTCTTCTGCACCAGAGCCAGATTCTGCACCCGGAGTGCAGCCAACTTCAGAACCTAATGCTGATCCTGATCAGGAAGATACAGCTACAGAAGTAGATCCAGAAGGACTGCGAGATGGATGGGTATTGGTCTGGAGGGATGAATTTTCAGGAAGTGAAATAGACACGAACAAATGGGAATTTGAAGTGAACGGACAAGGTGGTGGTAACAACGAATTACAATATTACACTGATCGTTCTGAAAATTCTCGCATCGAGAATGACGCACTTGTCATCGAAGCACGTTCCGAATCATATACAGGAACAGATGGAACCCGAAATTATACTTCCGCTCGTCTGCGAACCATCAACAAAGGAGATTGGACGTATGGGAGAATAGAGGCTCGTATCCGTCTTCCTTATGGGCAGGGGATTTGGCCAGCATTTTGGATGCTTCCTACTGATTGGGTCTATGGTGGATGGGCTGCATCTGGTGAAATTGATA
>NYTD01000208.1 GCA_002683315.1 Deltaproteobacteria bacterium
CTCTGTTGTTACTTCTTCTTCTAAGAAATTCGAAAGTCCATCGAGTGCTTTTTTGCGAATGTCTTGATATCGGGAGGCCAATGCATTTCTATATTTTTGTACTGATTTTTCTACACCGTCGAAAGCGAGCTGACGTATTGTTGATACTTCGTCTGTACAAAATGCTTTTGTTAATCCAGAATTGGCATAGTCGTGTACAACATTAACCAAGCCATGAATGGCATTGGTACGAACCTGAGCATCATCGGAACTCATAAAGATAAGGAGAGGTGCCAAAGTGTCGTTTGAGCCAAGAGAAGTAGAAAGTCTTGTGGCATAGGACGATAGATCAGGATGTGGTGCAGCCATGAGCTGGTTGACCAGATCTTTGGCTTCTGTTGATACGCTGGACGCCTCTGTTTTGGATGGCTGTTCAGGGTAGCTCTTTCCTTTTGCTTCAATGTTACACAGTCGATGGTGTAGAGACTCATCTCGAGAGCGAGCAAAAGTAGCGAGGGCAGGGTACTTTAGGAACAGGATATCCTGTGCTCGTTGTCTGGTTTTTGCATTGTCATCTTGAAGGAGCAACTTAAAGTGAGATTGTGCTTTTGAATCACCGAGGTGACCTTTACGGTAGACTTCCTCCATAGCATACTGTTCGAGAAGAGGGTTATCTACTCCAAGAAGTAGCGCTTCTACTTCGTTATCCAAACCATATAGTGTGTCGATGGCTTGGCGTGCAATATCACGTTCCGCTTCTTTCCAGCTTGTTCTTGTGACTGCTTGTTCCAACAGCGTTCTGGCTTCGTTGTTTTCTTTGGAACGCTCTCCCAGAAGACCTAGGGTTTTTGAAAAGACCTCTTTGCAGTTGTTGCTCAATCCAAGCTCTAACGGAGCAACGGTTGAGTCCACTTTTGCGTAGTGATCAAGTGCAGCGACGCGAGTTTTACGATTGGGAGATGACTTTACAACCTTTTCAAGTTTATACTTTGCAGCGGCAAGTCCTGTATTGTAAATTGTGTCGACCGCATGGATACGTACTTTTTCATCTTCTCCTTTACGCTTTGCTATATTGACCAGAGAGTCCAAGAATCGAATTCCCCAATTACCGATGGTGTCGATGACATGGCGACGTGTCTCTTCTTTTTCATTTTTGTAGAATCCATCAAACCAAGCCATCCCGGTGGTGATTTGCAATTCTTTCTTTGCGAGTTTTCCAGAGTCATCATCTGCGAACGACCAAAATTCCAATGTACCGTCTGCTTTGGAACCACCAGAGACAACCAAGAAATTTCTCTTTTGCATCATTTGTCGTTTTGTATCTTTCATGTCGAATCGAACAAATGCGGCCGAAGTAACATTTTTGATGACGGATTCCGTCGCTGGTCTCGTTTTGGTGTTTGAGCGAACCCATGATTTTGCTTCTCCATCATGGGAGATGGTGTGTAGTCGCTCGAGAGCACTGCTGGAAATCACCGCTTTGACGAGTCCTTGATGTAGGCCTGTAGAGGCTCTTTCACTGGCAATAAGCTCTTCTGTATGAGCTTGCATCGCCTTGCGATCTTCGCCAAAACTAAACATCCACTCTCGGTTGTCGTCGTATCGAACAATCGCCAACGAAGTTACCGCTGCATTCTTGTGCATTACCAGTGGATTTGCGCCTCTGGCCCCATCCTTTTTGACGGGCTGAAACCCAGAATGCTCTTGTTTGAACACTTCAACAAATCCATCGATAAAGCCAAAAGCAAGTGTTCGGTTGTCCTCTGAAATTGCCATTGATGTTGCTTCCGCTCGAAGTTCGATGGTTTGTGCGAGCGCACCGTTGGGCGTAAGAATGCTTACCTGCTCCTCTTGAACCAAGATGATATTCCCGTTGTACATACACTCGCTAAGAGAAATATTCGAGAGCCCGTCTTTAATGGAAACAAACGCACCGTCAGAATACTTCAGAACTTCACTTTCTGTAATTATGTATTGATTGTTCTTGCTTGAGAGAGACTGCACTCCCGGACTGTTGAGTGTATGACTCGTAACCGCTTGTTCTCGATCCAATTGAGAACTTGCACCAAATACTTTTTGAAGGTTGATGATGTGGGCAATATGGGTATTGCTCTCCAAATCAAAACATAGTGTTGTAAGGAGATGGGAACCGGAAGAAGAGATACTGTTGATCTTTCCATATAGTGGCAAATGTGGCATTTTTTTTCCTTATGGTGATACAAAATTTTTAGATGAATATGAGTACGATATGTGCTTATGCAATGGGGTGTGCTTTCTTTATTTTGGTAACAGCAACAAGCAGCGCTTCCTTTTCCGTTTTGCTATCGCTTGCCAACAGCTGATCGAAGATAGGCAGAACCATATCGGCAAATTCACGGTTGTCATTTTGTTGAGCAACATGACAAATCGCTTCAATCAACGATTTTTTGTTTTTCCAAGCTGTCGTTGCTTGTGAAAAACGTTTGGATTGAGAGATGAGCGGCATGGTTGGTGGCAAACGGAACAACACGTAGCTCATAAAGTCTTTGAGATGTTCAAATGATATCGCGCTTTCTTGCGAATCAGAAGTCTCTACACCTGGACCAATGACCCACTCTCTTGAAGTTTGTTCTGACACATGATTGAGGCCAGAACGTAAGGTTTCTCGAACCTTGATGGGTCTTCTGATGGTTGGAGATTGAGGTACTCTACTTTGGGCAAAAGGTTTCCAGTGTAGTGTGATGCCTCTGTCTCTGTGTTGATTCCATAGTTGCGAAACAATGAGTTCACGAATTCGACGATCTGTACTGTTCGAAAGTGCAAATAGATCATTTAAATTTGCAAACTTACTGTGTCTTTTGATGATGCGAACACCGATATCGCGAACGACGAAGTTTGGATGGGAAAGATATGGGAGCAGCTCTTTTGTTGTGAAGATGTCTCTGTCTCCATCTTTTGCATAAAAGTTAAAGTATCCATACTCTTTGTCCGCATTTTCGATTGCGTCGATGAAGAAGTTGGAAACATCACTATATTGACTTAAAAACAGAGGTTCTAATTTGGCAAAGCCAAGTGAGGCTTCCACTGTGTATTGATCGATATAGTACTTTGTGAAAAAGATTCCAAGTGCACGAACGGAAGGTTTGCGGCTCTCGAAGAGAGAAGACACGTCATCCCAAGATACATCGTTCAGCAGAAGGTTCTCCTCCATTGCTTCCATATCGTTGTAGTAGCGATGACGTTCACAACGCTGTTCGATCATTCGTCTTAAGAATAGACCATACTTTGAATCTGTGTTGGTTCGCTTGTATTCCTCCAATAGGCTTTTTGCTCCATCCTCTCCCCAAGCATTAATGGGAAGGGAACGGATTGCGATGGAGCGAACAAAATCGAATGAAGAGGAAAGTTCGGTTTTGGATTTCTCGATGACCCACTCGATCCCAAGCTCTTGGATGGATATCTTGTTTTTTAAGTAGTGAATAATCTTGTTGTAGGATGTCAGGTCGAGACCATATTTGGTGTTGCTCCAAGAATAGCGAGAGATGATGCCTGTTGGTGCAGTTATATTGTTTCGATCGAATTCTTCCTTGAGTTTTTCTCCATGAATGCCCAAGAGGCCAAGCCAATCGTGGGTTCTCCATACCTTTGGTAAAATGATTTGCCTGAGAAAATCGATTCCCAAACGTTCAAAGAGGCTATCTCTGCTCTCTTCGCTGAGTTTGCTCATCAATGTCTCTTGCATGGGACTTAGGAACACAGAGCGCAGTTCGCTTTGATTGAAATGGTTGAGGTATAAGTATGAATCACTATATTGTCGATAGGCGATATCTGGAATGATTCGATTTAAGATGTCTTTGGCCAGCGCAGGGTTGGTCATGTAGTCTCTGATGAACTCAATAAGGTCTTTCTTCGGAAGCTTTTCATTTCTGATGAGTTCGCTTGCCAAGCCAGAGAGGTCATCGTCGATGACGGCCTCGTAGAACCAAGCGTAGTCTTCGGCAGCCACAATGTATTCAGTGATTTTCTGCTTGGTAATAGAGAAGAACCGGTCAATCGTCGCTGTCTTTTTGCCGATGTCCTTGAGAGAGCGATAGATCTCTGTCCAATCATTGAGGCCTAGGCGAGATTGGTATTTAGAAACAGAGCAAAGGTGCGCTCCTGTTTTGAACACTGTGCTGTTGTGGTTTTGTGCAAGCATCCAGAGCATATCTGTCGTTGATATGTATTCACTCAGGGATTCTGCATAATTGATGATGTAGTCGGACGCGAAAGTCGTAGCTTCGTCAAAGCGACGTTCATGTGCGATTTTGAGAAGAGCAATGGTAGGAATGTGCGCGCCCTTTTCAATAAATTCAGCCTGAGAAATGCCACTTTTCCCCGATAACCACTCATATGCGAGATTGATTCCGGCTTCTGTTTCACTTGCGATGACGCGGGAAATGAAGTCGAGAGGAATTTCGGACAGGCGGTCTTGAAAATCCAAGTTGAGAATTTGAATGGCGTACTCTTGGATGTCTTCGCTTTCAGCAGTTTCAAAAAGGCGGAGAATCGGAGCCAAGTCTTGTTTCCAAAGTGAGATGAAAGCACGACTTTCTGTTTGCTCTTTGTATGCAGATTTATCCCACCAGGAAAGACCGGAGTTAGAGTTGTAGCGGAATGTTGTTCGATTGCTGCAAATCTCCAGATCTTCTTTTTGCAGGATATGGGAGACAAGCCATCCCGGTCTTCCATAGAATTTTTTCAGTGAACGAAGAACCTCAACGGCAACAAAAGTGTATTGCTCTGGTTCGAATGTTCCGATATCGCGCATGACCGACCATGCTCTTCTTGTGAGCCACTGTATGGATTTTAGAGGGACTTCTCGAACAGCACTGGAATAAAAAGAATGAGAGCTATTGTAGTTTTCAGGATTGCACTGATAGGTTTTTTGTGGAGCGGCTGGCGACAATGTATTTCTTGACTCCTTTTCAAATCGTGCAGCCCAGACCCCAAACATTTCCCAGTCACCCTGTTCAATACTTTGACGGAAGATATCTTTGATGCCGTGCCACACACCGTAGACGAGAGGGATCTTCTGTGCGAGATTGATGAGCTGGGTTCGTGCGAATAGGGTGTTTTGAGCGTACAGGTCAATGAGTACGTCATTGAGCTTCAGCCGGTCAGGAACAAGGTTTGGGCTAATATCTGAAATCTCATTCCACAAATCGCTGGAGATCTGCGCGTAGATATTTTTAATGGCATCTCGATCGAGAGGTGTTTGGCTCTTGCTAAAGGTGGGCTGCATACTGTGTGGTTCAATCCCTTTTTGCTGGAAATAGATGGTCTTCATCTTTTCCTTGATTGGATTTCGCAGGCTGGATTTGCTTCGTAATTGGTAGAGGATGTGGTTGATTTTGGAACGCGCCCCATCAGAGTTGGGTGCGTGCTTTTCGCTCTCTTTTCGCTCAACACGATGTGGGTTATCCAGATCATCATTTTCTTGGTTACGGTAGAACCAACTTTTGGGCATGGGATCAAGCTCAATCAGTTTTACAATGTATGCCCCAGTACTGGGATTTTGGTTTTGGACCGCTTTTTGGATACCCTCAAGGCTGAGAGTACCATCTTCCCATAGGTTTCGGTCTTGGTAAGATAAAGAGAATTGACTCAAAGAAGCACGATTAGAACGCATGATATGTTTCCTTATACAATATTGATTATCTAGTCGTAATCTGTTCTGGGCAAAATACCAGTAGGAAGTTCAAAGTTTGTCCACACCATTTTTAGGCGTGTTCTAAGGACTGGTTTTTATTTTTGTTGTGCCTTTGTGTGCCTTTCTTTTTGAGTTGAACTTTGTATTAAAATCGTGATTTTTGGGGATCGTCGGTATTACATTTATTTCAATATAATACCCAAGTTACCAGAGATAGATATCATCACAAGACAGTACATGTTGTATGAATCAAAGAGCAAAAAATATTGCCGCCTTAACATTGTAATCTTAACACACGACGTGTACACCAAGAGATAGAGAGAATGAGAATACGTTTTCCAACACAAAAGAATCTACACCAGCACTTTTTCAATATTGCTCAAAAGATTGACCATGTGCAGAAAGGACCACGATCTTCGCTTACTGATTATTGTCTTTTTGAGGGGATTGAGCATGGGTTGGTGATCAATCTGTTGGAAAAGTCTCAAGCATTGCTCGCACGACTGGATGTTTCCATCTGGCGGATTGAGAATCTGCAAGATGACTACGTTATTCAGCTTTTCAGAGTTTTTGATTGGGATATCATTCATGAATCATGGCTGACCCAGCTGGAATCTTCCCATGAATGGAAGTATTGCAAGTCGTTGACCGTATGCGCCATGAATCAAGGTTTTTTTGAGTCCGCCTATGAATTGTGCGATGTGTATCTTCAAAACAACGCCAAAAGCACGTATGAGGGGCTTTCCATTCAAAAGTCTCGGGCAGAGTCCCTATACCATATGGGGGAAGGAGACGAGGCGTTTGATGAGTTGAGTCATCTCAAAGAATCGATGTCAGATGAGATGGGTATTGCCTTTCGTATTGCCGTGTCCAAAAGTTTGGCGGTGAGTGCAGAAGACCCGAGTATTGCCATTCCACTATTGAAAGAAGTCCAGCATCTGCTCGAACAATCAAATGCTTCATTGGAGGATAGATTGGACAACCAAGCGGAGATTGCCAATCAATATCATCGCCTTGGAAATTTAGAAGAGTCCTTGCGTCTCTTTGAAGCGGTTATTGCGTTTCTTGAAGAAGGAGAGGACGACGGATATGATTTTCGCTCTCATCGATACAACTTGGGTCAATTATATATGACGGTTGGGCGGCTTGAAGAAGGATGGGAGCTGCTTTTGGAGGTGCTCGAAGAGTGCCAACGCATTTTGGGGCCCGCACATCCAAGAACGATTTTTGTTTGTTCTGAGCTGGCAAGTTTGCATATTGCTCATGAAGAGCCTCAAGAGGCGATAGCGCTGCTGGAAGAATCATGGCGTCAGGCCTACTCGTTGTTGAGTTTTGGTCACCCAGAGACCATCGTAATCGGTTTGTACTTTGCCAATACACATCTTGAAGAGCGAGGGGATATTCCCAAACAGTGGAATCATGCGTATCAATTGTGGCTTCAAGAAAGGTCTTCTCTTCATTCAACGCTCA
>NYTD01000209.1 GCA_002683315.1 Deltaproteobacteria bacterium
GAATACTCTTGATTGTGATGATACAGATGCATCTGTACATCCAGATGGTATAGAATTGTGTGATGGAGTCGATCAAGATTGCGATGGTATTTTGGATTCTCAAAGTGCGTGTCCATGTACCTTTGAAACCAATGAAGGCAGTAGCTATCTTTTTTGTTCTTCTGTATTATTACCGTGGGTTTCGGCAGATTTAGAATGCACAAATCAAGGCTATGATTTGGTTACCATAACCTCAGAAGAGGAGAATCAGTTTGTATATTCTACGGCGACTGGTATAGAGCCTGATCTATGGTGGATAGGATTGAATGACCAAGCGCAAGAAGGAGTGTATGAATGGAGTAGTGGAGAGAGTGTGAGCTATTTTAATTGGAGTGGAGCACAAAATCTAGATGACGAAGATTGTGTGGGGGTACACAGCTTCGGTGATGATACATGGAGCGAGATATCTTGTGATGCAGTTCTATATTATGTTTGTGAAGCAACTCCATAGGGAAGCGGACACCATCAAAGGATACGCGTATCCTTTGATGGTGTCCAAAAGAGATCAGGCTACTCAAATCCGGTGCTGTATCCTTCCACGATTTGATCGGTATCTGCATTGAAGGTTCTTGTAACCAGTTCATCAAAGATAAATCCTTGGTACGATGCATCATAGTTATTGTGTTTTGGTTGAAATTTAACACGTGTGCTTTCTGTGTATGCATATCCACCAAATATCCGTGCTTCGGCAAAGTAACCGGGCTCATCAACAACGATCTCTACACCATCGACACTATATGTCCAATAATCTGAATTTCCATCACGAACCATGGTCGCTTCTAATATATGCCATGTGGTGGGATCTAAGCCAATAGAGATTACAGAGTATGCTCCCCCCCATGTACTTTGACCATCGTGTATATAGCTTTGGATATTCAAGTTGCCCGCATAGTTGGCAATAACAAGGTAGTTGGATGCACGATCCTGTCCGGCAGGGTCTCCGGCGACAACTGCCATAATAGAGTCATCTCCATTTTCATCAGCAGCTTTGAATGCAACTTTATAATAAAATCCCTGTTTGGTTGCATCTGCTTCAGGAGCGAGTGTAGGGCTATACGGAGTACCAGAACCAGCGGAGTCATATCCTCGCTTGAACCACCAAGATTGTTCTCCAGCATATACAGGTGCGACTTCTGGGAGATTGGTACCAACAATGCTGTCGCCACGAGAATCTTCGTCACCTGGAATTTCAGTTCCAGGCTCAAATGAATCCCCTTGACACGCAGAAGGATCTGCCAGGCATTGCCCATAAGAATTGGTCATAGCCGACCATCCATTTTGGCCGGCAATGGTTCCATACACAAATAAAGACTCCACAGGTTCTACAACATCTACGTACGAAGAAGATGTAGGACCATAGTCAGAACCGTCAAATGGAGTAACAACACATGACCATTCTCCATCGGTTAGTGTACCCGTAAACTCATAAGAGGTATCTGCAACGTTGTTGTAGGTTTGTTGAATATCTCCATTTCCATCAAACCACTCATATGTGTATACAACGGTATCGGAGTCAGCATCGGTGGACTCTCCCGTGATTTGACATACGAGGTCATCTTCTCCAGCGATAGCGGTTGTAGAGGATACTGATTGACTGGAGATAATATCAATTTCAACGGTAGGTGATGTGGGAGGAGTATTTGAAACCGATACGCTTGATGATGTGATGGCTGTTCCATCATCAATTCCATCATTGGGTGTCACGATGACATACACTTCATCATCTCTGTCAAAATATGTAGTTCCGTCGAGTGTGCTGCTTGTTCCAGTTTGAACTTCCACATCCGCACCCGTTGTAGCATTGATGACGTGCCATGCATACGTCGCTGTGAGATTTCCAACCTGTGATGTGTCTGCATCAGAGATAACGACTGTCGCTTCTAGTGTATCGTTGGTATAGAGCGTTTCTGGTGATATGGTCACCGAATTCGCCACAGGGACAGTGTTTGAGATGCTTAGAGAGGCTGATTGTGATGCACCAGTCTCCTCTTCATCCGATGGTGTGGCTTCACAAGATATGGTTTGACCATACGTGTATGATCCTCCAGTGAGTGTCGAAGAAGTCTCTGTGGTTAGAGGTGTTCCATCAATACTCCATGAATAAGTGATTGTGGGTGTTTCTCCATCTGCATCGGAAGCATTGACCACACATTCAAAGTCTTGTGCACCGGCACCGGCAGAAGAAGGGTTGAGTGATACAGAATCAATTATAGGGGCGCTATTGGATACGGTTAAGGTACTTGAATTGAAGGGTGTACCATTATCATACCCATCACTGGGTGTGGCGATGACATATATCCCTTCATTTTTGTTGAAAAAAGAACCGTCTAATGTGGATTCGGTACTTGTTTGGACAATATTATCTGCATTTGCGGCATCGATAACATGCCATTCGTAGCTGATGGAGATGGTTTGATCGGGGTCTGCATCAGAATAGGTAGCATTTGCTGTGATTATATTATTTGTGTATACAGGATCTGGTGATAGGTCTACCGCGCTGATGATGGTTGGACTGTTCATGATTAGGGTTGTCGCTTCATCTGTCTGCGTCGTGTTTTCACCATCATTGAGGGTCGCGAGACAAGAGACACTATCTCCAATCGCAAATGCTCCCGATAGCATACTGGAGGTTTCTTCTTGCACTTCTCCGTTGACGCTCCACTGATATGTAATATCCAGTTCATCTTCTTCATTGTTGATAATATCGGAAAGAATACATTCTAATGTATCGGAAGTGGTTGGGTTTTCGGGATTAATGCTAATCGAACCAACATCTGGAGCAGAGTTGGTGATGGTGGTATTCATAGAGTTTGTTGCGGTTCCTCCATATCCATCACTTGCTGTAATCTCACAAGAGATGGTATCTCCAGCAGAGAAAGAGTCACTGCTGAGCTGGAGACTACTGTCGGTTCCTACTTCCGAACCGTTTTGAAGCCAGCTATATGTTATGTTGAGATCTTCTTCATCTGCGTCAGAGATGGTTGCAGAGCAGTGTAAAAGTGTATTGATGAGAACATCCTCACTAGGAGATATTTCCATGTTGGAGATCTCAGGAATAGAATTTTCGACGGTTATGGTAACAGAATCTGTTGCTGTTTCTTCTCCATCATTTACGGTTACTGTGCACGTAAGTTCTGTTTCGGGAGCAATGGTTGTTGGAGTTAAGTCCAAGGCTGCGACTTCAGCAAGTACATTATTGTTTTGATCCGTCCAAGAGTAGCTTAAGAGCAATGTTTGATTGTCTGAATCGGTTGCGGTACCAATACAAAGAAGACTCGTACTGGTCGTTATATTTGTATTGGGTGATATAGAAATGCTGGTCAATGCGGGTGATGTGTTGGTCGTGTTGGACTGTTTATCATTGCTGCATCCCAAAAGAGAAGACAGGTATATAAAGATCATTTTTGCTCCTTGATTTTGTACTTTAGTATGCGTATTCGATTTTATTTACACTGACAATCTTTTCGACATATCGTGTGTGTTGTGGATTGTTAAAAAGTTATGAAATAAGTATATTGATTCATTGGCTTAATTCTATTATTCATAAAAAATAGGGGTTCTATATGATGATACATGCTTATGTATTATTTTTATTGCAAGCGAATGCAAATCCAACTGCGGATTGCAAAGGAACGCTTATTGTGACAATAGACAATAATGGTTCTGACAAGATGTCTGCTATTGAAGGACAATTTCAGCTCTTGATGAGTGATGATGGTACTGCCAACATGTCGACATCTGCACCGAAAATGCCAACCCTTAAATGAACAGGGAAAGAGACAGGAATTGAAGACAAACCTTGGTCATTGCGTGCATTAGATGATGGTTGAAATCAGTTCTCAGGCGGTTTTACAGTCTTAGACCCTCTGATTAATGAAGATACAAACTTATACATTATCTTGGAAATGAAGTCGACGTCGATGGTGATTAATGCTCTCATGACCTGTGTGATCAATTAAGATTGGGATGTTCGTCTTTCATCCATGCATAGGCAGATCGATTTTCTTCATTTCGAACAACCCATATCGTTGAATATCTTCACGTTGATTTCCTTCTACAATCAATAGACCTACTCTAATTCCGTAGCTTGTGTTCAAAAATCAAAATGTTTCATGAACCTCCAATAGCTCGTTATAGTACACATAGTGTAATGCATTACGATGTTGTCTTTGAGGAGATGAAATATGATGTTCTATCTCTTGGGAGCGTGTTCTGGTGAAAATACAAAAAATATTGAAGATTTAGCTGAAATAGCAGATTTTGAAGATTTTTGGGGTGATACTGAGATCGTACATAGCCCACGTCTTCACCGTCTTCAGCATGAACAATGGAAGAATGCAGCGTCTTCTCTTTTGTCTTTTGATGCTACATCTTATGCCAACACATTCGTACAGCAGCCATTGCTTGACCCTTTTTCTCAGTACCGTGAAGAGTATTGGGTTCATCCGCTGTTGTTTCATAATTATCAAATAGCTGCCGAACAAATCGCTCGTGGTGTTCGTTTAGAGAGTGAATGGTATGCGGAAATTGTTCCACAAGATGCGCGAGAAGGAGGCGTGAGTTTTTCTCCGGTGTGGGATTCTGATGAACTCTTTGAAGAAGAGCCTATACTCTTAGGAGGAGAGAGTATTTCTTTTTCGGTGGATATCCCATATGGTGCACCGTATTTGTTTTCTGTGCTTGTCGGTCTGGAAGATATCTGCTTGGGGCAGTCCGCACTCTTTCAGCTTAAAGTGGATGGAGAAGTGAAAACAGAGTCGATTTTGAATGACACAGATCTCTCTATTCGAGTAGAGCTAGAGGAAGGTCAGAGTGATATAGAATTTCTGTTTGTTCATGACTGTGCACAAGGATTTATTTCAATAGAAGAGATATCTGCATCAGGTTGGCCAGATTTGGGAGAGACTAGACTTGATGAAGAAGGGATACGGATATGGTTGGAAGCTTTTACTTCCTCTGCTTTTCGTCGAGATTTATTAGACAATGAGCAAGAATTTTGGATGGATGTCTTTGAGCAAGGGGCTATTGAGATTGCTTCGGGTGATGATATCGCCGATGGTGTGGAATGGGTCATTTCTGCAGTGCTTCAGTCTCCACATTTTTTATATCGAATAGAATATTCACCTGATGGAGAACCTCTATCCAAAGCAGAGCTGCTAACCAAACTGTCGTTCCAGATATGCAATAAACCTCCAGATGCACAGATGATGGAGCAAATAGAAAGAGAAGATTTCTCGCGTATGTATTCTGAATTCCTGCGCGATCTACTCCAACAGCCATGCACAAAAGAAAGTTTAGAAAAAAGACATGACCAGTGGATGTTTTTGAGTACGTATGCCAATATTTTTAGTGAAGAAGATTCGTGGAATCCAGAGTTGAACACTTTGTTTCAGCAAGAATTTCGAGCCTTTATGCAGCAGTTGATCTTTGAGGAAAAAGGAACGGTACACGATCTATACACGGCAGACTATACGATGGCGAATGCTGAGATTGCAGCGCTATATGGAGAAGAAGCAGGAGATGAATTTGAAAAGATTCAACTGAATCCAGAGCAGCGCGCTGGATTGCTAACCATGTCAGGATTTCTCGCTCGTGATTCAGATGGAGGATATCCAAGTCCTATTCATCGAGGGATGGTCATCAACTGGGTTTTTTTGTGTACAGAACTTCCGAATCCTCCAGATAGTGTCTCACCACTGCCAGATGTAGAGGGAGAGATGACACATCGAGAGCTTGTGGAGTCATATACTGGTGAGGGAACATGTGGAGAGAGCTGTCACTCCATCATCAATCCTCCCGGATATGCGCTTGAATCCTTTGATGTATTGGGTCGTTGGAGAACAGAGGATAATGGTAAACCAATCGATGCGAGTGGAACATTTACTTTTATGGATCAAGGAATGGTTTCATGGACCAGCAGTGTTGAATTTGCGCAGCTCTTGGCGCAGTCAAGAGAGGCACATCAATGCTATGTTGGCAACCTTTTCTCCTTTGTTCATGGTCGAGAAGTGGAAGAAGAGGATGAAGAGACCATCTTTGTTTTAACCGAGCGTTCTATGCGAGGAAGACCGATTTTGGGACTGTTGCATGATTTGTTGATGAGCAATGGTTTTCGCTATCGAGGTGAACAATGAAACGAAGAACCTTTTTGAAAATCGGTACGGGTGGATTGGCACTTCCTTTTCTGGAAGGAGATGGTTGGGCGAGCGATGATATTCCTCCTTTCTTGTTTGTGTGTCGACAAGCCAATGGAGTAACGCAAGCAGATGGTGCAGAGCCTGATCGATTCTGGCCGAAACAAACAGGAACAATAACACAACAATCTCTTGCAGCAGATTCCGATAGAGTTTTGAGTGAACTTGCACCGTGGGCAGAGCATCTTTTGATTTGCAAAGGACTCAGATATGCATTTCCATCGAATATAAATGCGCATCTTGCGAGTGGGAATCAATGTCTTACGGCAGCCAAAGTTTGGGAGGAGTACCCTGATGCGAATTCTCTTGCGATGGGAGAGAGTATTGATAATTATGTTGCTCGTCATTTTCCCGAACATGGTGGAGAGCCTTTGACACTCTATACAGGACCGCGAAATGGTCAGTTGGAAGAGGTTTTGTCGTATCGTGGCTCTAAGGAACTTCGTGCGGGAGAAGATGATCCGTGGCACACGTATCAAAGAATGCTGGGGTTTCAACCGAGTGCATTGGATCATCGTGTATTAGAGCGACGTTCCAGCATGAATGACTTGGTTTTGGATCAGATTCATGCTCTGATGAACGATACACGTTTCTCCTCTGCAGATCGTCAGTTGTTGGAGTTGCATTTTGATTCTGTTCGAGACTTTGAGCGTCTTGCGGTTCAACTTTCTGAAGATGAAGCACAGCAAATGGCTTTGCACCAAGGTCAGGGAATATTAGACGACAATCGTATGCTTTTTGCGCGGATGCACATGGACTTGCTCGCGCTTGTTTTTTCGTGCGGCTACACTCGTGCAGCGACATTGCAGATCGGTGATGGTGATGATGCGACAGAATATACTATTGATGGTGAGCGTTTTCCTTCGTTTCACTGGGTTTCGCATCGGATTTATTCTGATGGAGAAGAGGGAGAGAGTATTCAAGGAGCTGTGGAGATGCATCACAAGATCGATCGTCTCTTCGCACAAACTTTTGGCTATCATCTCTCTCGATTACAGGAGTATGGTATCTTGGACCGTGGTGTCTCTGTATTTTGCAATGACCTTGGCTCTGGTGTGTCCCATTCATACTACAATGTTCCATTCATTTTGGCCGGTTCCGCGAACGGGTTCTTTAAAACAGGACAATTTATTGATTTTGAAGGGATATATCACAACAAAATATTGAATACACTGATTTCTTCAACGGGTGTACGTAATGAAGAGGGAGGATTTATCGATAATTTTGGAGATCCTTCTCTTGAACCTGGTGTTCTGGAAACTTTGCTTGCTTAGATTGTTCAAAAATTCAAGCAATACGTTATCTTTTACATGGATATTCTGGAGGTAGATGATGAGCAGGAAATGGATGCTACTGCTTTTTTTTGGTGTATTTTTCTTTTGTAGAGAGATACAGGCGGAAGAAATGATTGAATCGGTAGAGTCTATCGAGAAGCAGAGTCATCAAACAGTGTTGCAAAGTATGGCTCTTAGTGAGGCTCTCACTCGAATAACGGGAACGGCGATCTATCCAGTGTTTGGTCTTGCATTTTTGGGAGTATGGGATCATTTCAATGGTATGGATGTGTGGTATGCAACCCCATTCCTTTATGTTCCTCTTCTGGGCATTATGCTGATTGATTTTTTGAAGAATACCTTTGGTCTTGCTTTTGGACCACTAAAAAAAATAGCGGATATAGCACTACAGTTGCTTGATGTCATCAATGCCAATCTTGGATTGTTTATGTCGATTGGGATTGCGATGAATACACTTCAAAAACCAGTAAAAGAAGGCGCTGTGGTACTATTGGATATTGTGTTCCCTGCAGCGCAAGCGGCATCATTGGTTTCCACGGAAACAACGATAGCTGGTCTTTTATTGATGGTTTTGGCAGGAACTCTTGGTGCGATAATCTATTTTGTGATCTGGGTGACGATGCAAAGTTTTGCGTTGTTGATTTTGCTTAGTCCGTTTAATGTTCTTGATTCGCTTCTTCGTTCCATCCAGTTGGGGGCGGTGACTGTGATGGGGATGGCCTTTTTGATTTTTCCTCCATTGGCTGTTGTGATAGCTTGTGTCTACATTTTGATCGCGCTGTATCTCTTTCGTTTTTGCTGGTCACATTTGGTATTCTCAACCAAGGTCATATATTCTTATATCTTTATTCGAGGCAAAGGAACGGTAGATTTGGAGCAGGGAGTTTCTTGTTTTTCAGGGCAGGGGATAGAAGGATGCTATCCACGAACAGGTGGAGTATTGATTCGAAGAGGAAAAGATTTCTTGTTTGTTGTTCGTAGTCTTGTGGGTACAGATAAGGAGTTTCTCTTAGAGATGTCTTCGGTTTCTGTTCACGAAGGTGTTATTTTCGGAACATTGGTTGCTCATGTACAGGCAGATGAAGTTGTCTTGTTGATGCTGACACCAAAGATGAATGGGCATGAGGAAGCTTTGGCAAAAGAACTGGGATGTTCATGTGTTTCGACAGCATTTATGAGTGGAATACGAAATGGTTTTCGGTATCTGAAAGCACAGTTTTACGTTTAGGGAGGCATATGATGAGTGATTCTATGAAGCATAAAAATATTGTAATCTTTGGTGGTACAGGTCAGACCGGAATGGAACTTGTTCGTCAAGGACTTACTGCTGGCTACAATGTTCGGGTTTTGGCTCGAAGTCCAGAGAAATCCAAGCGACTTCCCAAAGGGGTTGACGTTCAAATTGGAGATGCTACAAATCCAGATGCTGTATCTGCTGCATTACAGAATCAGGATGCTGTACTTTGTGCGGTTGGAGGGCAGGGACTACGTGATTCCACAACCCGTACAACAATCACAAAAATCATCGTGGAGGAGATGCAAAAACAGTCGATACAAAGATTGATCGTGTGCAGTGTTGTGGGTATTGGTGAAAGTTCATCTCATTTGGGATGGTTTTCACGATTGGTCACTGGATTTTTTCTCAAGCACGCGATGGCTGATCATCGCAATCAAGAGGATATTGTAAAAAACAGCGGATTGGATGTTGTTGTATTTCGACCTCCTCAGCTGGTGAATGGAGAGAAGACAGAATCTTATAATCTCGCCAAGGCGACCGAAGATTTTTCTGCAACCAAAGTTTGTCGAGCAGATGTTGCTCATGCCATGATTCGTGCTTTGGAGGAAGATACGTGGCTTGGATCGTTCCTTTCGATTTCTTCCTAAATGGATGATTTTGGATCCATAAGAGCATATTGCTCATTTCATCATCTATGATGATTCATCGTCCGTATTCTCTTTGCGAAACTTTCTCATTTCTGCACGTCTTTTGTTTCGTTTTTTGTTGCGCTCTATTCGTATATGATCCCTAACGTACAGTGCCTCAACCTTATCTCGTGCCCACTCTGTCTTCCTAAGAAACTTCAGACTGGATTTGATACTCGGATTGTTGATAAAGCAATTGATGGCGATCTTGTCATGAAGCTCTTGCCAGCTATACCTTGAAACAAGATCTTCCATGATGGTTTTTAAGGTTATCCCATGCAAAGGGTTGTTCGGTTGATCTGTACTCATGATTCTCCTAAAGATGCACTTGCTCTTCCACAGCCTACAGAAAAACAATCATATGGTCTACATTGATGATATCGCAATCTGATTCGATATGATGAATGTAATATCACCAACAGCATTTTCTAGATTAGATATATCCGTACCTTCTTCTTTTTTATGCGACGATTATTTAGTGTATGAACAATCATTGATGCGACATCTTTGTGGACGGCAACAAATGTACAGTCCTGCTTGATCTCAATTAATCCGATTTGATCCGGATCGATCTTGCCCTGTTTGATAAACATTCCCGCAATATCTCCTTTGGATATCTTATTCTTTCGCCCACCAGAGATGAACAGTGTGTTCCACTTCGTTTGTGGGGGGGGATTGTGATTGTTCAACTCTTTTTGAGGAGCATGACGCACAAAATCAGGGACGGTATCTGAGACCCAATGAAGAATATATGCAGTCCCCCCTTTACACATTCTTGCCGTTCGTCCATTACGATGAATGAACTCATGTTCGTGATTGGGAAGATGATAGTGCAAAACAAAACCGATCTCTGGCACATCAATCCCACGAGCGGCCAAATCTGTGGCCAAAAGAATACGGTGTGTTCCATTTCGAAACATAATCAATGAACGTTCTCGGTCTTTTTGTTCCATTCCACCATGAAAACAGGCGTGAGAAATATGATGACCTCTCAAAAAATCGCTCACTCTTTCTATTGAATCTTTGAAATTACAAAATATAATTCCTGATTGGTCTCCAATGCCACAGAGTGTTTTGTATAGTGTGGATAGCTTATCTTTTGTTGGAGAGACAATACGACGTATTTGCAAATGATCATTGGAATCGCTCAAATAATTGATACGTGTAGGGTTTTTTAATGAAACAAAAGAAGGTATCTTTAGTTCTTGTGTTGCAGAGGTAAGGATTCGTTGCTGTACGTTCGGCAAAGACTGTATGATCTCCTTCATTTCTTTCTCAAAACCTATTTCCAAAGCTTTATCAAACTCATCGAGAACCAGATATGACACCATATCGACATCAAAGGTTCCCTTTCGTACATGTGACGCGACCCTACCGGGAGTTCCTACTAATATTGCGGGTGGATGCTGCAAATTTATTTTGTCTTTTGAATGAGAATGACCGCCATATACAGCATTCACTTTAAAGCCTGCACCCATTTTTCGAATGACTTGCTCTATCTGTATGGCCAATTCTCTAGCGGGAACAAGAATCAGAATTTGCACCTCTTGTTTGCTCTGTATTTTTTCAATAAGCGGAAGAAGAAAGGCCAGTGTCTTTCCTGTACCGGTGGGAGAGAGAAGGATAACATCGCTGTCGGAAGATATATGAACAAAAGATTCTTCTTGCATCGGATTCAGTGCATCGATATTCATCTTTTGCAAGATCTCTTGGTGTATATGTTGATGCATATGAACTCTCCATTTTATACCTAAAAAATCTTTATATCACGACCTTGGTCTAAAGGTGCACCACCACAAGTTTTTAATTCCTGTTTCTTCGGATTGATCATGATTATCTACTACGACGGGTTCAGATAAAAGACAGCATTCGTCTACTTATTCCTCTGTCATACAGGTTTGGGCCTTCGTGTCCAAGAAATTCTCCATTTTTGAAAAGTATGCATGAATTACGTTCGAATCATTTGATTTGTAGAGATCTGTTATTGTTTTTTACCTCTGTCTTCAGGGTACATGAAGATGACGTTTGGTCCAATGGGTATTGCGTTTCCATCTCTCTATTTTTAGGTCTGTAATGTATTTTTCTTCTCAAATAAGATTTTTGTTTCATATTATGTATTTTCGGGATTGGAAGAATTTTTATGGCGTATTGCTGACAAATGATTGTGCATTTCCATTACGAATAGATGAAACGTGAGAAGAACCGGTCTTTGATGGTGCATGGTTTATTGCACACACAAGTAGAATTCTGTTACGTGACAGGTATCAAATAATCATGTTTTTGGGAGGATGATATGAGCTTGTTTTTTTTGTTGTGGGCATGTACACAAAGTAAAAGCATCTTGGATACAGCGGAAGTCACGGATACTGGAGAGCAAGATAGCGGTGTGACATCGGAACCAGAATCTACCGACACAGGAGATACCGATGTTTCGGACACCGGAATACCATCTCCATCATCAGAGCCTTCCAACGAAGAACCACCAGAGAACGTTCGTATGGATATCAGACCCAATGCTCTTCTTGTGACAACATTGGAGGAGGAGGGGGAACTTCATGTAGATTGTCCATTTTTTGTTGATGAAGAGCAGATTTTTGATGCATCTATTGGCATTGGAACAGTTCCTGTTGATGGGGTTTCCAGTCCATCAACAGGGGTGTATCAATTTGCAAATTCTGGAAATTATACCATTACATGCACGGGACAGTATGAAAACTCAACTATAGAAGCCAGTGTTGATATTGTAGTTTTGAACTCGACACAACCTCCGGAAGCTGCACAAATGTCTCTTGGTCTGATGCAGGCCCAAAATGCACTGGATTCAATTTTGGCAAGTGATGGTGGTAGCGATGAAGATCTTGTTCTTGCATTTTCAGAATTTACTGCATCAAGAGAGCTTTTTCCAAGTGAACCTTTTGGACCATTTCGGACTCTTCCAGAAGCATTTTGGCCCGATACCCAACGTTTACTGGACGATGGTATCGTACGTAATACTGATGACGATTTACTCCCCAACCAGGTTGTTTTGCTAGCAGATCGTATTCAAGCATTGCGTACGTATAATGAACAGCTTGATCCGCTCAATATAACAGAAGACGACATAAGCAATATTGAAACTTTGACTTCGTTATTTTCGGTTCAGGTTGATGCTTTTGTCGCTTTGGAGCCAAGTATTCATGGATGGCGAGAAAATGCAACCATCATGGAAGAGCAAATTTTTACGCCTCTGCAGGTTCTAACCATGCATACTCTTGACCTTAACGAGATTTGGGTGCGCGACGAGGCAGGAGAGCTAATCCCTCCTCCTTTTGGTTTTGTCAGCTTGATGGTGGGTATATCTGCTCGACATAGTATACAAATGAATATTGCAAGTGTCCTATATAAAGATGTTTTTGAATCCATTGATGCAACCATCAACAATTTGATTCTTATGGAAGCTATTGAAATGTCACTTCCTCCACAGGGAGATATATCCATGGACTATATTCAAGCTTCTGCGTCTCATGGAATTGCTCTTCCCGGATATGATACCTCCATTTACGGGAGCGGATTTTCTGATAACGCCGGACTGAATACCTTCCTCATTGTTGGCGTGGATTGGCAAGGAGCAGTAGATGGAATCATGAGTGATTGC
>NYTD01000210.1 GCA_002683315.1 Deltaproteobacteria bacterium
CGCATACGATTAATCTTGCAACCGATTTAAACGATATACTCAATGATGATAACATCACGGTTCATATGGCGATGCGCTATCAAGAACCATCCATGGATCATGTCATGGAAGAGATGCGACGAAAAAATTACGACCGTATTATTATCCTTCCATTGTATCCTCATTATGCTTCATCCTCAACAGGTTCTTCTATCCAAAAAGCATTTGAAATCATGGCACAGTGGTGGGTGATTCCTGAGGTTGTGGTTGTAAATCAGTTTTATCAAGAGGACTTTTATCTTGACGCACTGGTAGAACAGGCGGAGCAATTTGACCTTTCATCGTACGACCACATTATTATGAGTTACCACGGTCTTCCAGAACGTCACGTAGATAAGGTGTATGCCGATGCTGATGACTTGTGTGGAGATCATCAGTGTGAGACCGTACTTGATGAAACAAATAAGTATTGCTACAAAGCAACATCATTTGAAACTTCACGTCTTCTTGCTCAAAAACTTGGGATTAAAGAAGATCAATACACCGTTTCTTTTCAGTCAAGATTGGATAAAAAGTGGATCACGCCCTTCTCTGATGAAGTGATAGAAGAATTTGCCAAGGGTGGGAAAAAACGGCTTTTGGTATTTTCTCCTGCCTTTGTAGCAGACTGCTTAGAAACCATCATAGAAATAGGATCGGAATATCAAGAGATTTTTGAAGAGCATGGTGGTGAAAAGGTAGAACTTGTTCCGAGTTGTAATACCCTTCCCGTATGGGTGAATGGGCTTGCAGATTTTATTCGTGCTAAGGCAAACTAGATAATACATGGCCTTTCACCCATTACTTTTTCGCTCCCATAATATTTTGAAAGAGTTGATGAAGTCGGGAGCCCCATCGCCATGTAGGACTATTGTGTATTGCAAGGATGGTTTGCCGAAGACGATATATTTCATCACTGACATTATCTTTGTGTGGATGTTTATATCGTTTGGGAGCGCGAAGCCATTGTCCAATAGGAGCGTATACAGCTGATGGAGAATATGTTTCTCGGCAATACTCTTTCAACTTTTTTCCATGCTGTGTTCTACCAATCATCGCAGTCGATAGATCTTCGGCTGTTCGAATGTTCCATACCAATTTTTCTGAACATAGATTTTGCATGAGCTCTGTATCACATGAGGCAGCGATATCCATCCCCATCCACGCAAAAAGCAATGCTCGTGTTCTTGAACCAAGCAGAGGCTCGACCCCTTGATGGTTGAGCCAAAATCCGATGTCTTGTTTGCACAAAGATGTATAAAAATCATTATTGGAAAGCCAACCATGGTGGTGTACCTGTTTGTGATGCCAATTTTGTAACGGACAATTGGGGGTGATATGGTGAGAAACACGCCCACCAAAAATATGGATGTTGATCTGTGGAAGCTCTTTGACAATCTTGTTTAGTAGTTGAAATGATTTTTGAGCATCGAACCAGCTATTGATGCTACCAGCAAGTGCTATGTTCTTCTTTTCTGTTCTGTTGTGTGCTGTCTGTGGAAATGGAAAGTCAAAAGCGATAGGAACGGTATAGATTTTTTTATGGATATCTGGATCGTGTATTCTCCAATCAATCATACTTGATAACGTAGCCCAATATTGCCGTTTTGAGATCACTCCAATCGCATCGGCTCTTCGTAGTGAGAGTGTATGAAGCATGGTGACAAATGTTTGCTCTGAAGGTTCGGGAAGAGAGCCAGTGCTGTGTAAACGGGCATGGAGATCGGCCCTTGGGTCACTTGGCCAATCAAGCCATAAAGGGATTGTATCAGGAAGAGAGAGTGCAGCATATGCTGAAGCAAAAGGACCAGCTGTTATGGCTACATCATAATCAGCATTCGGTAACTTCTTCTCCTTATTGTCGACATATATTGTGTGAACGCTGTGTCCAAGAGACTGAAGGTAGCGCTGCATACTCCATGTGCGAAGTTGTGGAAATGCTACAATCGTTGATGCGCTATTAATTTGGGGCCCGTGACCGATCAGGAGAATCTTTTTCATTCTTCTTCATAGTGGGTAATCATTCCCCAATCATGATTGAGAAGTACAAGCCCATGATCATCGATGGACGCTGTGATTTCAACATCATAGAGTTGATTGTGCCAGATGTGTGGTTTTAGATGGTTTTTATCAAATACAGCGATTGATATCCGGTATTCTCCAGCGAGAAGAGGTAGGGATTTCCATCGAATAAAGAAGGTGTATACCCCATGGTAATCTTGGTCAAGAACCTGATCAAATCGTGTGTTCGGTCCATGGATGTATGTATTATCTGAACGAAAGAGTGCGACACCAAAGATCGGTCTTTCCACGGGTTCCGTTGTCCGAAAAGTGACAGCGACGACCATATCTTCGCCAGTCGAAAATCGTGTTCGAGGTAGAGCTTGTCCATCCAAGATGTGCACATTGATAAATCGAATTTCCCCTGATCCTTGGATTATGGCTTGATCTCCGTCAGTGACATCAAAAGGTGTCGTTTCGAGCGGAGAAAAATGTTCTTTTGGATTGAAACCTTGTATTAGTTCCAGTAGTTTTGCCTGAAAACTAGGATCATGTTCTGTAGTCGTAATGGCTTTTGGGGGAATAACTTTTGGGCGTTGTGTAGCTCCTAAGAAGGGGCCAGCAACACGAGCATTTCTTCTTTTTCCATCCATGTAGCTTTGAACAACCTCTCGAGCAGGTCCGAGCATTTGTTTTTCTCCGTTTTCTAACCACAGAACTTGATTGCAAAGACTTCGAACAGAGTGGAGATCATGGCTGACAAGAACAATCGTCCGACCTTCTTCAAGAAACTCTTCTATTTTTTTGATGCATTTTCTTTGAAAATATTGATCACCAACGGTCAAAACCTCATCTACGAGGAGGATGGGAGAGTAGGTATGTGCAGCAATTGCAAATCCAAGACGGAGATTCATACCCGCAGAGTAGGTTCGAACCGGGAAGTCGATGAAATCGCCAATTTCAGCAAATGCAATAATCTTGGGGATGGCTTCCTCTACTTGTTGTTTGTTCATACCCAAAAGAGAGCAGCTCATTCTAATATTTTCTCTACCCGTGAAACTGAGATGAAACCCCAATCCCAAATCCAACAGAGGGGAGATATCTCCTTTGATGCGAATTTCCCCTTGTGTGGGCAGTGATATCCCTGCAATCAACTTAAGCAATGTTGATTTTCCAGAACCATTGGGACCAATTATACCAAAGCTTTGATTTTGAGGAATCTGAAACGACAGATCTCGAAGAGCCCAGTGCGTGCTGTGATGTTTTCTATTCCCAAAGAATTCAAAGATTCGCGCATGATCTTCTAGATAAATGGAAAAGCTTTTGCTTATATTGTCCACATCGATGATCCAGTCCTCATTTGTACTTTCTTCTCGTGGTTGAACCAGTCGTAATGGGTTTCTGTTCATGGGAGTTTTTCCAATTTCATGGAGATATGTTAAAATAGATATATTCTATTTTATTGTCTAACCCATATCTATGTGTCGCTCATGTTTACATTTTTGCTTCCTTTTTCCTGTTTGACTCTAGAAGAGTTTTCTGATCAGGTGAATCTTCAGTATCAAGCCTGGTGTGCTCCTTCTCGAACAGAGCGTGTTGAGCGTGTATACGATGGTGATACAATTTTTCTTGTTGGTGTAGAAGATGGGATCCGATTTCTTGGTGTGTCGGCTCCTGAAGTTGCTTCAGGTGGAGATGAAGCAGATTGTTTTGGTGATGAGTCTGGAGCATTCTTACGTGAACTTGTTGATGGTCTTGAAGTGATACTCGAATTTGACGTGGAGTGTGAAGATTTATATTCACGAGAACTTGCATGGGTATTTCTTGAGGGAGATGATGCGAGGGTTATCGATCTCATGACCCAATATGATTTAGATGGTTTATCTGAAGATGGCTCCTATCGTGTTTTGGTTAATGAACTTTTGATCCGAACAGGTTATGCAAGATTGTTCCAAGGTGAAATCGCGAAAAATATTCGATACACAGATCGATTGGAAGAGGCTGAAAATGAAGCAAAGACTGAGCTTCTAGGTCTTTGGAGTACCTGCCAGTAGAATTTGAACAATGGAGAGTTCATGAAAAGAAATCGTCAGATGCAATCTGTCGTCAGCAAGAGTCTGGAAGAGACATTGGTATGGCGTCAGAATCAAGAAGAGAGCTTTGAACGAAAAGAACGAGAATTAGAGCGTGAAGAAGCAGATCTTCAAGAAGAGTTTCGAAAGATAAAAGAGAAGATTCAATCAGTACAGAATCTGCAAGAGAAAACCAAAAATGAACGTGCAGAACTATCTGGAAAAGAGCTACAGAGAAAAAGACAAATCATTTTTGAAGGTCTTCAAAATGAAAATGAAGTGTTGTTGAACCGTTCTGTGGAATATAAAAAGATTGAAGAAAAACAGCAGAAGAATCTTGAAAATATGCTCTCTATTCCAGAGATAGCAAAAAAAGTAGAAGAGTATGAAGACTTTCTTGATAAAGAAGATGCGCTTTCACAACTACCGGCCAGCTATCGTGATGCTATTCTGGCACACCATCAGCATGTACGAAAAGATTTAAAGCCTGTCTTCGATGCGATGAATTCTCCGCTGCCAAGATCAGAGGACTTAGAACCGATTTCTTTGACCATTCAAATCTTCATGGAGCCATTTTCCGACGAAGAAGTGACGGAAATAGCCGTTCTTTTTCCTGTTCGTTTTGAGCGATATGTGAATTGGCAAGATGATAGAGGTTCTCTTGAGGATTTGTTGTTGTTCCGAATCAATGGTTTATTATCTGGTGTACTGAAAAAAATAGGAATGCCTAATGCCAGTATACAAGAAGAGGACCTTGATGGATATATGCTGTTGCTGATGGATATAACATCAGAGATTAGTGGTGATGTAAAGATGGCTTTTCAAAGTGAAATCAGCCGTATCAACAAACTAGCATCTGAACTTAATGTTGTGGGAATTACATTAGAACCTGTATTTTTGGCAAGTGAATTGATCGATTTTGCAGAAGAGGAAACACTATGAAATATAAATCGTTCCAAAAATTTTCCATTGTAGAGGTTTCCCAACGTCTTGACATACAGCCTCAACAACTTGCAAGGCACCTTGGTCACTCTACGGGAATTCCGAGTCGTTTGCGATTTGATGAAGCAGATGTTGAGAAAATCTATGTTGAAATGGGTTTAAAAACATGGTGGGAGCCCAACATTCAATATGCCGTTCAAGATGAAAATCCCAATCGACGCCTCATAAGAGAATTTGCTACGAGAATGCTCAATAATGGCCTCACCCAGCCACAACGATCTGATACGTTATTACGTGGGATAGGAGGGCAAAAGAAAGCGCTATTGAGAACATTTCTCAATGAATTGGTCAAACTTGGCGTGTTATTTTCGCAAGGAAGTATTTCATCTGTAAACCTACGACTGGAGCCCAATAATAAGATTGTTCTTGAGCAGATTGCTTCAGATATCAGATACCCTCCAAGTATACTTGCTCTGTGGGAAGGATAATACATGTCTAAGCCAAAGAGGAGACGATTTTTTCGAAGGAAATCCAAGCTTGTTCTCATTGATGAACGAGTTCCCCCTCTTGTTCTTCCACCTCCTCCAATGAACATATCCTTTGAAGACGATGATGTGATTTATGGAGAGGATGTTGAGGATGACATCGTAGAGCCTCTTCGTATTTTTATTGGGTCAGGAGCAGGAGCACCCAAGAAAAAGTTAGAGCATATTTGGGATGTTGAAGATGAAATGTCCTTTGAAGATTCAGAAGAAGAGATTCCTTTGCAAATCAACATTGGAGGAATAGCAACGGTTCAAGAGAAAGCACCTTCGTTATCTCTAGGTGTGGCGACATTGGCCAATA
>NYTD01000211.1 GCA_002683315.1 Deltaproteobacteria bacterium
AGAGGAAAAGATACCCTTGTATCCAATGGTGGAAAAGGAAGGGACAAGATCGTCCAGAAAGGTGGAAGAGGAGATGACACCCTTGAATATAATGTCAGCGAAGGAGAAGATATTGTAACGATGAATGGAGGTCGTGGAAAAGACACAGGCATTATCAATACAAATGGACATGCTGTTGTTGTCCAAGACAAAAAAGGAAAAGTGCTGTTCGCGTCAGGGGGCAGAAACCAAAATTATACAGGTGGTGGAACAACCATTAAAGTAAAAAGTATTGAAAATCTAGACATTCGCACTCCCGATAATGAAGTTGTCATTCCAGAAGTAGATGCACCCGAAAAAAATCCTCTTGATCGTGTTGCTCGATCAGGTAAATCCAAAAACTTGGTACCAGATCCTGCTCCTGTTGTCGTAGATGTGAATAACCAGAAAGGTGTCACAGATGTTGCGAATGAAACCCAAAATTCCGAAAAAGGAAATCAAGAAAGTGGTGCAAAAGTTCCCAATGTAGATAATTCTACCGGTATAGAAGTAAGTACACCAACAGATACTCATACAGACACTCCAGCCACAAGTATTCCTGACTTAGACACACAAACTCCTGTCCCTGCTACATCTACACCAACAAAACCACCAACACAAGTGATAAACCCTTCCGTTCCAGCACCGTCTGGAAGCAATACAGGACCAGAGATATGCTCAGTCTATACACGAAGCACACAGGTTTTGTTCAGTGAAGAAGCCGTTGACGTATACTTCAATGCCAAAGATGCAGAGTGGGATGATCTCACATGGGATTACAAATGGTCTGGCGGCACAGAAGGCTCTATATCCAATGAAGGCCCGACCACATGGATCAAAACCAGCTTCAACCTCCCTGCCCTGAATATAATTGCTGGTGATTCAATAACCGTAGAAGCTACGGTACGCGACCCCAGTGGATTAAGCGACACTGAATCCATCACCATCGATGTGATTGGAGAAGAAATCGCCGTTTGGGAGGTATTTTTCGATAGTGAATCGCTACATGATCCAGGAGGAGGCCCTCCGACTCGTATCGATCCTCTCATTTTCGATTTAAACAAAGACGGACAACTTGATATCACCGGTGCAAATCAAGAAGGCGATGGCAAAATCGATGGAGAAGGTGTCCTTTTCGACATGGATCCAAGCAAACAGGGTTCAACCGGATGGAAATGGTCTTCTCCCGGACACAGACCGGGCTACTATCATGGTGGAGAAAACTCCCGCGCCCCCAAAGTACCAAACGGTACGGCTGTATATGACTCTGGCGAAGTAGAAAGTACCGATAAAGCCGGTGTGGGTCGTTGGTTTGAAGACCGATCAAAAGGAGACAAAGCTGACATCTTTGATAAAGATGGAAATCTTGTTGGGATGTGGGATAAAAATACCTGGGGAGAATCACACCAAGGTCGTATTGGTCAGTACTATTGGGGAGCAAACGGAAGTGGTGAAAAACGCGAGCGTACCGAATGGATCAAAGGCACCGGCGATGGTTTCCTCGTTTGGGATCACAACAACAATGGTATCATTGATGATAATACGGAGATGATGTCCGAATTCGATCAGTCCGGACAAAAAATGTTCAACAACGGTTTTGAAAAGCTCGCACATTACTTCGACAAAGATAACGATGGCGTTATCAAAGGCACTGAGCTCAATGGCCTAAAATTCTGGGTCGATGATGGAGATGCCATCACAGAAGATGGTGAACTTCAATCTCTAGATTCCTATGGAATTACTGAGATTGTAATTCCTGGTGGTGGTGACATGACGTCTACATCCACTATAGGAAAAATGCCTGGTTGATCTTGCAGATTTTACATACATAAGCCTCTTTGTGAGGCTTTTTTACTTTCTTATGATTAGAAGATCGGAAAAACCAAGCCAATATCAACACCACCGAACACACGGCTCCACGAATATTGGTAGCCAAAACGAACACGAGTATACCCGTGTATTCGATCGGAGATCGGAACATTTTTTCGAAATCGAGCATCCAATAAAACATCATCATAGAGAATGTGATAGCCGGCATGGATCCCAAACATCAATCCATCAATAACAATGTAGTTTAGACCTCCTGAAAGTTGAGATCCTGCATGAAATTCCAATTCCAAATCTCCCAAGTGATAGAGGAATATTCCAGAGCCATGATATTGCACTGTATCTTCGGCATCAACAAAGACTCCACCATCAACCCCACCCCAAAAAATAGGTTTGGCTTTCATCTTTTTAACTTTCACACCAGAAAAATAGGATTCCGGTTGGGCAGATTTTTTTGGTTTCTCTTCTTTGACTTCTACAGTTGATGTATCTATTGTTGTGGAAGAATCCTCTTCTGTATCACTAATCTCTGGTACGGACTCTTCATCGAAGGAATCATCAATACCATCCAAAGAAAAAGGGTCATCGTTATTAGAAGCATTCACATCAATCTCATAGGGGCACATGGATAACCACAAAGGATCTTCTTCAAGTGTATGCCACTTAGATACAATCTCTCCTTTTGGGCAAATAATCTGCAAAAAATGTGTTCCTGGAAGGATTGTAGCTTCGTATTTTTTTTCCTGACCATCAATATAGATTTTGGCCAAACCAAACTTTTTCGGAATATACGCCGTTTTTTGATCGGCATACTCCATTTCCATTCGTATCGCAATAAAGAGATCGGCCTGCTCCTTATTTGCAAAAAGATCGCTTTCACCTTCATATTCACCATATATCGAAAAGGTTTCTCGCCACAGGTCAAGAGGCTCCCCTCCTCTTTTCGCAACAACCAAGCTTGATAGATAAACCATAAAAGCCAACTCTTCGGGTTTCGCAATTTTATTAATACTGCGTAATGATTTTTTGGCTTGAATAAGATTATTCTCCATCGCGGAGTAATCTCCATTAATAAAATTTGTTCTCGACTCCTGTAGCGCATCAGAAAAATTCCCTGCAAATCCTACAAGCATACAAACTTGAAAAAACATATGTTCCTCTTCTATTTTTTATTTGTAATTATTCATGTGTGATTCGGTAGTCAAACATTAGGGCCACCATGTGATCCTACTACCCCAAGGCTCTGCTTTTCCAATCCGAAAAAAAACGACACCTGTAATGTTTTCCTTTGGAATGGTCCCCCAAATCCGCGAATCTAATCCCTCATCACGCTGATCGGCAAGAAGAAAAACGTGTCCAACTGGTACTCTCACATTAGATAAAAAAGATACAATCGGCTCTATCAAACGTGTAACAGTCCATTTTTTTGTTGTTCCATCAGTATCTTCGAATTTTTCTTCAATCGCTTGGTAAGAACCAAAAACACCCATGTCTCGTTGTGTTATTCGACGTCCATCATATATAATCGTACCATTTCGGTCATACGATAGCTCTACACCTTCACAAGCGATTACACGGCGAAAAACTTCTTTTCCACTGGATTCCAGTGGATCTATGATGGACACCACATCTCCGACTTTCGGCTCTAAAGGTAGAACGATCGTGAAATCGCCATCATGAAGTGTCGTGTTCATCCCATCATCTGCAACAATTCGTCCGCACAAGATCAAAAAAACGATTAGACTCATAAAGGAAAAACCAATCAGTTTTTTCATATTCCCTCCATCCCCATCATAGCATTGTTTGCCGTTATTCAATACAAACCACCAAAAGGAAATATCCCAAAAGCACTTTTGGAAATAGAATCCTTAGTCGATACAGCCGCACAAGAAGGAGCCAAATTAATCGTTCTTCCAGAAATGGCGACCACAGGATATATCTGGCCTAACAAAGAGAGTATCTTGCCATTTGCGGAGAATCAATCCGGATCGACCTTTCAAAAACTATCAAAATTGGCTCGTACACATCAATGCTGGATCATTTGTGGGTATGTCGAAAAATCTGGTGAAGACTTATACAACTCTGCTCTTGTTATCAATGAAAACGGAGAATTAATATGCAACTATCGAAAAGTTTTACTCTATGATGCTGACTATACTTGGGCGACGCCTGGGAGAACTCGATTTTTAATTGAAACACCTTTTGGAGTTCTAGCACCTGCAATTTGCATGGATCTCAATGATTATAATTTTTTGGAATTTATCTGGAACAAACAACCAGATATTATCGCGTTTTGCACCAACTGGTTGGATGAAGGAGGAAGCATTCTCAGATATTGGCAAGAAAGACTCGCATTTTGGAGAGGATGGTTTTTATCGGCCAATAGCTGGGGGCCCGATGAAGACATTTCGTTTTGTGGACAATCGACCATCATCAACCCACAAAATACAGCTCTAGAATCAGCCCCAAGACATGGAAACCATATTATTTATGCTCCCCTACCTTCTCCATAGCGTTTTTTTCTTTTCCACTTCTTCTCGAAGAGCTTGAATATCATTTTCCAAACGCGAACGAAGTTGATCCATCGCTTCCAGCTCTGCGCTTTTTTTGGCAATGTCTGCACGTAGAATGGCATTCTCTGTTGTAAGATCTTCTGCTGTTTTGGAGTGTTGCTCTATTTGTCCTCCAAGCACAATCATCGCTTCTTTTCTATACGCAACCACATCCGAAATCGAACGAGATAGATTCGCTATTGTTGTAATGTGTTCAGCAAGTTTATGATGAAGTTCCGAAATCTCACAAGATTTCTTTTGACGATCGCGATCATATTCTTGATTGGCAAATATAAGCGTCCCATTTATTTTTTTCTCTTCCAACAGTTCATGCCATAATTGCGCTGGTTCAACCAAAGGAGAGTGACTCCATTGAATTTCTTTTGAATCAAGGAGCCAACTGTGAAGAGATTTTGTGGTATTTGAACTGGAAAGACGATCCAAAGAACGAGTCAGATGTTTGGAAGCCTCTTCTAGCTTATGAGGATGACCCATGATATCATGCAATACCTCTTCTAAATCATCTGAAATCCAACATCCCTCATGTAAAAATGAAGGCAGAGGAGAGTATCGTCCTGTTAGGATTGGGAGTCCACATCCTACAAAGTCCATATGTCGAAAGGCAATTGCAAATTCACGTTCAATATTTGGCTCCATCCAGTCAAAAGCAGCACTTGCACACAATAACTCTCTTCGATAGGCTTCATATGAAACATGATCTTTATATTGTATTCGTGGATGTTCTATACGCTCCTTTGGATTTCCGAACCATATGATTTCACCTTCTCCTCTTTGTTCAAAAACATTAAGAGCCCTTTGGAGGTTTGGTTTCGGATTTTGCCACGGCCAATCCATTCCTCCACCAATAAGACGAAATTTCTCTGGTGGATTTCTAGGGCCACAAGGACGAGCTTGTAATGGAACAACAATAATAGGCTCTGGCATATGTTGAACGCCCAACATAGAAAGAACCCCATGCCAAGACCATCGTTGTCGATCATTGGAAACCACAATCAACGATGCATATCGGAGTGCATGAATCAGAGCCATCGTCGTTTCAAGAGTATTGGATTCAAACTGGGATTCCATCAGACGCTGTGCGTACAGATCCAGAATCAAAGGAACTTCTAATTTTGCGAGTATCGGCATCAGATGAACATGCATTGCAATAATACAATCATGATCTATATCTTTACAAAGAAGCAATAATTCTGATGGCGATGATGCCCCCCCAGACAAAAGAGAAACGTGATGACCTTGAGCACAAAGTCCATCATGCAGCTGCTGGACGCGGAGCCCCTCACCTGTAACAGAATGTCCCATTTTTGGTAGATGATGGTGATGAACAATAAGAATTCGCATACAATATAGATAAGTCTAAATCAATTTTATGTCATTGATTCCATCAAAAAAGGAGCAATATGATTGGTGTAACACTCGCAGGAGGAGGAGCTCGTGGGGCATATATTGCTGGAGCATTACGGTATATTTACACTACCCTCCCTAAAAAGATAGGCTTCACTCCTTGGCCCGATCTTGTCAGCGGAGTCAGTGTAGGTGCGATCAACGGCTATTTTATCGCAAGTCATTCTGATTTTGAGATAGAAAGAATGACCGCTCTTTGGACCACTGAAATGCGTATTGATAATATATATCGACTTCCTGTAGGTCCCATATCATTTTTTCGTAATATGTTTCAGATGAGCAAACGGGGATCTTTCTTAGATGCTACCCCCCTCTATACCATTGTTGATCGCGAGGCTTCTAGACGAGGTCTACGATCTGGGATTCACCCAGATCGCTGTAAAGCTTTCTTGGTAGCTTCTACAGAAATGCACAGTAGTAAAAATGTTATTTTCGCCGATACTGCACACGATGGAATCAAGGTTCCCATTCCTCCAAGCGGAGATGTCATATATACAAAGATCTATCCCAATCATATTCTATCCAGTGGCGCCATTCCATTAATCCTTCCTCCCATTGAAATTGGTGGAAAATACTACTTTGATGGAGGTCTACGGCAATACGCTCCAATTTCTCCACTCATTCACATGGGTGCAAACAAGATTTTGATTTTGGGAACGCGTTCGGAAGAAGAAGAAGATCCCCCTATTGAACCACCCAAACCCAACTTGAGCACAGTCGGAAGCTATGCCATGAATGCTATGAGTTTAGACTTTGTTGAACGAGATCTTTCCATCACATCACGTATGAATGACATTATTGATTGGGGAGTACGAAACTATGGAACCGAATTTGCTGACAAACTAAAGAAAGACCTGCATATTCGCAGCCTAAAACCACTACACCTAAGACCATCCATCAACCTTGGAAGACTCGCACAAGAAGTGTTTGATGCATCCAAAATCCAAGCTGATTACAACACTCGATGGTTGTTGTCGTGGCTACATGAAACAAAAAAAACATTTTATGGAGACTATTCTTTATCTTTTTTACTATTTGATCCCATCTATACCCAAGCAGCAGAGCAACTCGGATATGAAGATACACAAAAGAGAGAAGAAGAGCTAATTCAATTTTTCACCCAACCATCATGGATGTCATCATGAAATATATTTTTGGTTTGGCACTCGCAGGAGGTGGAGCTCGTGGAGCATATGCAGCAGGTGTTCTTCGATACATGTTTACGGAATTACCAAAACATATTGGTGAAGTTCCTTGGCCTAAAATCGTCTCGGGAACAAGTGTTGGTGCATTAAATGGATATTTTGCTGCCTGCCATGATCCGAATGAAATTAGGAGAATGCAAGAGATATGGCAAAACATCTCCATTCAAGATGTCTTCTCTTTTTATGAAGGAGGAACATTTGGAACTCTTCGGTATATGCTCGGAATGTCAAGTCGGGGACACTTACTCAGTCAGGCTCCTTTACGAAAACTTATTCAACAAGAAGCCAGCAGAAGAAGTTTACGCAAAAGTATTGCCGCAAATTTATGCAGAGCCTACATCGTCAGTGCTACACATCTACAAACAGGAGAAGGGACTCTTTTTATAGAGACCAATGATCCTACTTTTGAGATTCCCCCTCCTCCATTTGGAAGCATTGAATACAGCAAAATTTACCCTGAGCATTTAATCGCAAGCTCTGCTATTCCTGTCTTATTTCCACCAGAAGCCATTGATGGAGAATATTTCATCGATGGTGGAGTTCGTCAAAACGCTCCCCTGCATCCTGTTCTGTATGGAGGTGCACAAAAAATTCTCGTTATTGGGACACGGTATGCCAATACGAAACGGAATTCACAAGGCACCGACCCCACACTATCTCAGATCGCGGGAAAAACACTCAATGCACTAACACTTGATCCTATTGAACGAGATGCTCGAAGTACGAATCTCATTAATTCTATTATCGATTGGGGAGTGGAACGGTATGGAGAAGAATTTTCCAATACACTGCTGAAAGATAAAGGAATTCGAAAAACAGAGATCATTCAAATTCAGCCGTCAGAGAGCTTAGGGTCATTGGTTATGGATTGCTATGATGCGCAAAAGGTGCAAACGACACGCAACATAAAATGGCTTTTGAACAAGTTGTATAGCCAAGGAAAAGAAAGTGGTGACTCGGATCTACTCTCTCAAATTCTATTTGATCAGTGCTATACAAAAGCAGCAGAAAGACTTGGGTTTTATGATGCCCAAAAAAGACAAGAAGAACTTATTTCTTTTTTCCTCGACTAATAAAAATTATTGCTCGAAGTAGCAAAATAGAGTGAAAAACCTCTTGAGGAATTCGTGGAATAAGAGATAACAATCTACGAAAACTCGTGAGCCCCGTATGATCATAGAAGCCTGTAATATATGCTGGTGTATGAGGAGGAGCCTTCGATTGTAATTCGTAGGTTTGCAGATATGGAACCACGACATCATCACGACCATGAGTTAGAAATAATGGTGCACAAAGGTTTTCTAAGTGTGGTTCTGGATTAAGCCAATCATAACCATGCAGACCATTTTTTAGAACCTCCTTGATAATCTCATCTCCACCAGGCTCAACAGAGGTTCCTTGTAAAAAGATATTTCGATCATCGTGATGCACTTGCTCTGCAAGTTGGAATGCAACCACAGAATGCTTTTCTATTGATTGCATGTCTTCTTTTTCCCATGTTTGATGTATAAATTTTTTCCAAGATTGCAAAAGCAATGCTTCATCTTGCACTGGTATATTGATATGTTCCCACAGATTTATAAAGATCACAGGGATATTTAGGGGGTCTTTGGCAAGAATATCATCGTCTGAGGCAGCAAAGAGAAGGGCCTCTTGCCAATTAGAAAAACCTCCAAAAAGCATGACACCTGATAAGGAACCTTGATTTTGTTCGTTTGAAGCAATGGCCAATGCTCCAATAGAAGCTGCCGAAATCCCAAATACACCACTCTTTTTTTTGATATGTTCTTGGAATGCTTGAAACCCTTTTTGTGCTTCTGTACATAAATCAGGTTTCATGACCAACCCCATGGATGTTGGTAAAAAGGGAACCCCTACCGTAATTCCTGCTTTGGCCAAGACACGTGCAAATCGATCAAGACGAGGATCTTCAGGACCTTCATGATGAAGTCCTGGTACAATATACAGTGCTCCTTTGGATCTGGGGGTATCATATACCCAAAGTCGAAAATCTTGATCATGAGTTTCAATTTCATCTCGCTGCACCCCATTAGGAACACGTTTTTGATTGGTCCACGGACCCAGCCAGCGAAGAAGAGTAAACAAAGACATGCGCCTCTTTAACGAAAAGTATTCCTTTCGACAAGTCTTATAAAATACGATAATAAATGCTCTATTTTGGTGATTTTATGACTCGTCCCTTGGTTGTCTTACCTACATTCAACGAAAAAGAAAACCTCCCTCGGATTCTACCTGCTATTCGCCATGCTCTACCCAGTGCAGATATCGTCGTTGTTGATGATATTAGTCCAGATGGGACAGGAAATATCGCAAAATCTTTTGCACAATCTGATGAGAAAATTCATGTGCTTCATCGCAATGGTCCTAGAGGTCTGGGACGAGCATATCTATATGGATTCTCGTGGGCTTTACAACGAGACTACACCCACATATTTGAAATGGATGCAGATTTCTCCCATCAACCACACTATCTACCCATTCTACTTGATGGCGCACAAGAAGCAGATGTAGCTTTGGGATGTCGATATATGCCAGGAGGAGGAATTGAGGGTTGGGGATTACATCGACTACTGATTAGCAAAGGCGGTAATGCCTATGCGCGCAAGGTCTTATCTTTACCGTATCGAGATCTAACAGGTGGCTTTAAATGTTTTCAGCGCCGTGCCTTAGAAGCAATTGATTTCTCAAAAATTCGTTCCAACGGATATAACTTCCAAATTGAGATGACCTGGTTTATGCATAATGCAGGAATGTCATTTATAGAAATCCCCATTGTTTTTCCAGACCGAACCGAGGGTACATCAAAGATGAGTGCAACCATCTTTCACGAAGCATTATTGGGAGTATGGAAACTCCGATTGAACAAAGACTAAGGAGCTTCTGTTGAGTATGTACTGGCAAATGTCAGCACAGCTTCACTAAGAGCTTCTTTTTGGGTGAGCCAAGGACGCGTCGCGCAATAACGGGACAATGTCTCCATATGAAGCTCTTGCGCATAACTTGGAGGAAAGGAATCATCGATAGAGATGAGAAACATAGGTTTTTCCAACGCTCGAGCCATTCCCACTTCAAAGGCACAAAATGTAGAACGTACAAACCCCTTTGAAATCAAACATAATACCCAATCACATTCCACAAGCTCTCGAATAATCTCTGTATACCAATTGCTTCCTGAGGTTATGGAGTCTGAACAAGAAAATATAGAGTGTCCAAGACTTGTACGAATTTCATCAAGTGCTGGAATCCATTGTGCTTCATCTACAACAGCATGAGACAAGAAGATTCGTTGTGGGCTTCTTTGTTGAGGTGACTGAAGATTTGCATTTTGTAGCTGTACCCATAGTGATTTTTGGGATTCATCTTGAATTTCGATAACAGAGTCAAATGAACCAAGAGCAAATAAAAGTTGATGAGAGATGGAAATAGAAACCAAGATCACCTGCTGAGCGCGTACTCGTTTTTTATGAAAGAGAATAGACTCTATATCGGAGCCATCACAAAATACCCATAATGCCTGACAGATTATCTGAGGTTCTTCTTCCTCTTCCATGACGAGAGCATTATGCTGTGCACTCCATTTTTGTGCCAAAGAGCGATAGTGATTGGAAGACACACTGACATATTGTGACCTAGGTATGGCTTTTGTCGTACAAGACCATCCTACTTGTGTATGACGTCCATCACAAAGAGGATAC